>JASHTQ010000049.1 GCA_030040475.1 Streptosporangiaceae bacterium | reverse complement strand
GCGGGCTTCGTCACGCGCATCTCGCCGCGCAAGATCTCGGGCACCGGCCCCTGGGGCGTTGCCGATTAGGGGTCGCCGCCCCACCCGGCCGATCAGCGCGTTCGCGCGCTCGGTGGCATGGGTCACCCCAAGGAGGGTGTCATCGCGGATCCCGAGGTCTGCAGGCGCGCTCTCACCGGGGCGGACGCGTAGCACCGGACGACTGGACGCCGCACTGGGCAGGGCGCTATCGGCTAGGCCCTGCTGTGTGGCAGGATCGCCTGATGCTGCAGCTCTTGGGTGTCATCGTCGACTGCCCGGACCCGATGAAGCTGGCGGCCTTCTACTCCCAGGTGACGGGCCGCGCCATCATGGAGGGCAGTTCCGACGACTTCGCCGGCATCACCTTCGGCGAGGTCGATCTGGCCTTCCAGCGGGTGGCGGGCTACCGCCCTCCGCGCTGGCCCGACGAGGAACACCCCAAGCAGTACCACCTGGACTTCGAAGTGGACGAAATCGAGCCCGAACAGCGCCGCGTCGTCGAACTCGGCGCGACACTGCAGAAGGACTTCATCGGACCCGAGGGCTACGGCTGGCAGGTCTACACCGACCCGGCCGGGCATCCATTCTGCCTGTGCCGCCACGAAGGGGTCACGTGGACCGACAATGGCGCGGTGTGGCCCTAATCCTGATCGTCGTCACCGTCTGAAACCCCGGAGTCGCGAGATACGGAATGCCTCCCTACGGCGAGAGTTGCCTACCGATGAAGCGGGGCCTGCTGCCCGCGGTCAGCGCGTCCGGCGTCAGACGGCGCCGAACGAGCCCTCGCCGACCTGACCCGCTGTCCGAGACCAGGCAGTTCGGGAAGCAGCCGAGATCGTCCAGGCGGCCTGCCGCGAGGTCACGGGTGGCTGACTGGCACTGGGAACCCGTCACCGATGACCTGTTCGACGGGCTGCCACCCGCCGTCCTGGCAGTAGTGCGTCGGGTAGCCGGGGAACTGACCGTCCGCGAATCGATGATCTTCCTCGACGGGCGGGGCTTCCCCGGCGAGTCGCCGGGCTGCGCACTGTCCAGCGAGGCCCGTTAATGCTCGTCTAGCTGACCGACGTTGGCGTGTACCCCGCCGACGTCTGGATTTCGGTAATGTTAGATGTACTCTTCGTAGTCTTCCTCGTCGTAGCCGTGCTGAGGAGTCTGGAGGGACATCCCGGACCACCGGACGCAGAGGTCGAGCGGGTTCATGCCGCCGACGCCGGGGCATGGCAGCGCCTCGGCCCTGTCGTCTTCGTCGTCGTAGTCGGCTTCCCAGACGTTCATGACGACTTCGCAGTCGCAGCAGATGCCGCCGCGGGCGGCGAGTTCGTCCAGCAGTCGCTCGTTGCCTGGGGCGCGGCGGTCACGCCAGTGGATTGTCCACCGCCGGGTGTTGTCACAGGCATGCCGGACCAGCATCCGGACGAGGTAACAGCGCAGACACTCGCGCTGCCCTGGCGCGTCCGAGTCGGCGCTGGCTGGCCTGGCGGGCGCGGTCGCATCCGGCATCATGGCCTCCCTTGTCTTTGGCTCCCCCGTCGGGAGTTCACGGCAGTGTTGTATCGCGCGGTACCGACATTTTCGTCCAGACGGCCGGGTTGGCGCGGCGAGCTAGCACCGTCGCATGAGCGGCGCAGCCTTCACGGCGCGGGAGAGCCCGGGACCAACATCACCGCACCCCGCACCACCAGCAGCGACATCCGGCGGCACAAAGCATCGAACTACAGTCCCGAGGTGCCGCCGGGCATCACCTGAGGCTACCGCCGCGTCACGGCCAGGCTCGCGCGGAAGCGCAGGGCTTGCCGTGCGCGCATCCGTCATGTACTTTCTCGATGGAAAGTACATGACGGAGGAGCCTGAATGCGCGATGTGGCAAGAGACCCGGCAGCGCTGGAGCGGCTGCAGATGCAGCGGAGCCGCCTGGCGGATCGGCTGCGGCCGCCGAGGTGGTATCTGACCGGTTCCGCCATCTTGTGGGCAGTGCTCTTCGCCGGCCCCTTCATCTTGCAGTACCTTCTCCACGGGGTTCCCACCTGGCCCAGCCTGATCCTCACAGCGGCGGTGCTCTGCCTGCTCCGCCTGCTGCCGTGGGGCCTGGCCCGGGCCACCGGCATAGCGGTGCGCCTCGGGAACCTCCGTTATCGCCCGGGCCTTCCCGCGCTGATCGCGATGATCGTGGTGTGGTTCGCCGCCAGCGAGACCGAGACCTTCCTGATCCGCCACGGCCTGCTCGCGGCGGCGATCGTCGTGGCGGCTCTCGCGGTCGCGGCGCAGGTGGCCCTCCTGCAGGCCCGGCTGCGGGGGATCCGCCAGGCGCTGCGAGACGGCGGAGCGGCGGCGTGATGTGACCGCCAGGTGTGACCCGCTCATTCACCCGATCACTCGGTTGTCGATCTGCGGGCTGCTGGCGGCCGCCGGGGACTGGGTCGAGTTCGCCGCGCTGCGTGATGCGGCCGGGATCAGCGACTCGGTGCTGTCGAAACAGTCCGTCGTGCTCGAAGAGGCCGGGTACATGGAAGTCCGCAAGGGCGCGGTCGGCCGACGACCGCGTACCTGGTTCCGGCTCACCCCCGGAGGCCGCCAGGCGCTGGTGGGTCATCTGGCCTGGCTGGCCCAACTGGAGGAGTCGGTCTCCGCCAGTACCCGAGACGTAACGCAGGTTACGGCCAACTCCGCGAACGGGCGGATCGCTCCGCGTACTGTCCCCAGCCCCGATTAGCGTCAGAGGCGCCGAAAACCCAGAGCGTGTCGCGCATCAAGCGGAGACAGGCACGCTCTCGTACGTATTCACCAGATCGGCCATCCGCGCGTCGTCAGCGGTGAACCGGATGTCGCTCGCGGGCACGGACAGCTGCGCGCTGAACGCACCGGGCGCGTGCGAGCCGCCGAGCACCCTAGCCAGCCGTCCCCCTGGCGTGGTCGGCATCCCTGCACTTCCTGCCGCCCGCGTACGATCGGGTGCTGGACCAGTCCGGGCTGGTCATCCAGCGTCCAGGTATCGGAGCGGCCGGACTTGCCTGGGTCGGCCCCGTCGGAACGAACCGGGCACTCGGGCCTGGTGACCGTGCTGGTCGCCCGGGACCGGGCGGCTCACGGCCGGGGTGTGCTTCCACCTGGTGGACACCTGGTGCCTGGGGCTGAAGGACGCGGCCGGCCCGCGGTCGATGGACCGGCGGCAGCTGGGCGGGTTCATCCAGCAGATCTTCAGCGCGTGGGACGAGCCGGCCGTGCAGGTGCCGCTGGAACTGGGGCCCATCCCCAGGTACAGTGCAGGCTGGGCGCAGGAGCGGGCTCTTAAGCGACATGCAGATCCTTGGCCTACAGTGCTGGGGAGATGTCGTTGAGGAAGGCGATGGCGCGGGTCATGGTCTCGCCGAGAGGCTGTCGGGCGAGGTACACGTTGTAGTGCCGGTAGCGGGCTCCTTCCCAGCGGCGGCCGTTGGGCGCAACGGCGCCTAGTTCCAGGGATGGCAGGGAGTTCCACCGCCAGGCGGCGAGGGGAGCTTCGCCGCCGTCAGGGTAGTGCTCTAGCTGGATGAAATCAGCCGGGTCGGCGTGGTAGCCCATCCAGTTCCGGACGAACCGCAGCCCGGAAAAGGTGCCCTCAGTCGTGCGGCGCGCGGTCTGGCTGAGCTCCGTCAAGGCGCGATCGTAGGCAGTTTCGTGGTAGCGGATCATGGTCGCATCTACCAGGGTGACCCACCAGACGGACTCGCTGACCAGCGCCACAGCCTCGGGAAGATCAATGCCGGAGGCCTTGCACAACCGGTGGATGGTGTCATTCATGGCGCCGACCGACCAGCTGAGCGCGGTATCGCCGGTGAGCTGTCCCCTGGTGTGCTGGCGATTCCAGCTGATCCGGCAGGCAGCCGAGCAGAACCGGGCGTGTTCGCGCCGTGGATTGAAGGCAGCGCCGCACTGGGCGCAGCTGCGCTGCTCTGCCATCACCCAAGGCTACGTCCCGGATCATGCGGCGACGAAGTCGCTCCACGGACGCCGGGCAAGGCGCGGTCGCGTCAGGGGTGGCCACCACAGGGGATAGCAGAGCACAGGGTGTTCGGGCCAAGGCGGGGATGGTAAGGCCTGGCCACTGCCGGCTCCACCGCGCGGTCTTCGTCTCGTAGACATGGCGGGGGGCGAGAACAGGATTGGGCCGTACGACGAGGTTGAACACATCGGCGAGCGGCCGGCCTGTGAATATCTGCTGTCCGGCCTGGATGACCGCGTTCTCTGCTTCCCAGGACAGGTCGGAGCCGTCGAAGCAGGCGAGCGAGATCGTAGTCGAGAATTCCCGCTGCGGGCGCCTGGCTGGTAACCACATTCCAGAAGGTCTGATACACACATCCGGCAACGAGGTACCAGTCAGGGAGGTTCATCACCGCCGCGCGAGCGAGCACTTCGGTCAGTGCGCGATTGCGGCGCAGTCCAGCCCGGAGATGCCTCACCTGCTGATCGATGGGCAGTTGCCCGACGCGCATGTTCTGATTTCTAGCAGACCGTCCTGAGAGGTCGGTGCGGTCGGTCACAAGGTTGTAAGGGCGTGCCTGATGTCGTCGAGCGGGCCGCCTTCTGAAAGGCGGCTAACGACGGCGGGGTCCTGAAACCGGCAACATCTACCCCGACCGCCGGCTCGCCACCCGGGCGGCGATGCCGCTCCGACACGCCGAGCGCGACGGCCACTCCCCGCAGCAGGACCAGCATCCCGCAAATCTGAAGCACACCGCTGGGAAGAACGATCCCAGTCGCCGTAAGCACTGCTCCAGCCAGCAGGTGCCTGGCCCCTCGCCGGGTCCGCACGAACCGGCCCAGGCGCATCAGCCCGATGACTGCCAGCAGCACGCTGGTGCGGATCCACCTGCGGATCCGCCGATTCCGGGTGCGCCGCACCGGCTTCGGGGCACCGTACCCGCCGACAGGTCCGCCGCGCGCGCTCCACACCACTAGGTTCTGCCGATGCGATCGCAGCCCCATTCACCTCGCCGCCCTGTGCGTCTCCCCATGGTACGCCGGTGCGCGCGATCGAGACGATCTGCGCGGCCATCCGCGACAGATCCAGGACGATCAGGTTCTTCTCCAGGACGTCGGTGAAGCCGTACGTGCTGATCGGCATGAACAGGGCCGCACCGACCCCCGACCAGGGTGTGAGTCCGCAGTCCGGCGTCCTTGTGGCGGAATTCCCTTTCCAGGCCGATGGCCCCGGCTAGCAGCAGCGCCATGCCGAGCTCACCAGCCTGCCGCCATCCTTGCCCGCCGAGCGTGTTCACAGCCGGGGACCGCCGTCTGCATCGCGACGATGCCCATTTCTGGCCTTCTTTCACCGGGCTGCCAGCGCTCCGGGAAGCTATCTCATCCCCGCGGACCCGGGCTTCCACGGCGTTTCGCGGAGGCCGGGGCCTTGCCAGTGCCGGGTGTTCATGGCAAAGTCGAACATTTCTGCTCGTTTTAAAACGATTAACCCCAGGAGGTCACACCATGACCCGAGTTCCAGCGGACACAACCGAGGACCCGGCCCGCAGGCTCGGCCGGTCTTGGCCGGTGCTGGCCGGCGCCGTGATCGCCGCGGCCGGCCTGGCCGTCGGATCACTCACGGCGGCCAGTGCGGCGGCCGGGCGCGGCGGGCCGGGGTCCATCGAGCAGCAGGCGGCCAGGGTCCACGCCGAGGACGCCTACGATCCGGTCAACGGCAATGACGAGATGAACCTCGGCGTCCTCGAGGACCAGATCGAGCACTACTACGGCTTGGCCAGCGCGACCTATCCGGTGGTCGGCACCGTCACGATCCCGTCGACCACCAGCAACTACGCCAGGCAGATGAAGCAGATCGTGGCCGATGCCGAGCGTTACCTGGCCGGCGCGATCCACGGGTACGGCGGCGCGGCCAAGCCGGCCGTCGTGTTCGACATCGACGACACCCTGCTCAACACCTACGACTACGAGATCGCCGAGCAGTTCGGCTACACCTCGGCCAGCAACGCGGTCTGGATCGATGCCGCCGCGTTCCCGGCCGTGTTCTACATGCCCCAACTGGTCAGGTTTGCGGCCAGCCACGGCTACGCGGTCTTCTTCATCACCGGCCGGCCGCAGTCCCAGACCGCGGCCACCATCAAGGACCTGACCAGCGCGGGCTACGCGGCCCCCAAGCCCGGGCGCCTGTTCCTCAAGCCGCCCACCGCGCCGACTTACCTGCGCTGCGCCAACCCGTCGGCCTGCACCACGATCGAGTACAAATCCGGCACCCGCAGGTACATCACCAGCCTGGGCTACACGATCGTCGCCGACTTCGGCGACCAGTACAGCGACCTGCTCGGCGGCGACGCCGGGCACCAAGTCAAGATTCCCGACCCGATGTACTACCTCCCCTGACCCTGCGCGCTGTTGGCCGACGCGCAGATAGTCATCCGCCCGGCCGGGCTTTCTCCCGCCGGGCCGTCTGGACGAGGCCATCGGCCGACCAGCTGGCTCACGATCGGCTGCAGCCGGCCCGGCGTCAGTCCCGTCCGCCGGGCCAGCGCGGCTTCGTCCTGCCATTGAGTGGGCTGCTCGCACGGTGCGGCCCGCACCGCGAGTGCCTGCACCGTGGGCTCCGGTCGTGATGCCATGCAGGTGAGCGTACGAAGATGCGAGTCGCCGTCCGGGCACTGCGTGTAGTCAGGATGGCGGCGCCTGCCCGGCCAGCTGCCGGGACCGGGCGATCGTTTCGCGCGGGCTGGCGGTGACGTCGTCCAGGCTTAGCCCGGCTGGCTCGGGTAGCACGAGAGTCAGGGCGAAGCCGATCGCGGCGACCCCGGCGGTGAGGGCCAGCGTGCCGCGCAGGCCCAGCGAGGACTGCAGCACCGGGAACAGGAAGACGCCGATGAACGCTCCGAGCTTGCCGATACCGGCCGAGATTCCGTGCCCCGTGGTCCGCATGGTGACCGGGAACAGCTCGCTGGGCAGCACGAACGTCGTCATGTTCGGCCCGAACTCGGTGAAGAAGTAACTCACCCCGTATACCAGCAGGAATGGGACCACCGCGGTGGTCATGCCGGGTATCGCCGCGATGAGGGCGAAGCACAGGGCCATCATGGCGAACCCGGCCAACTGCAGCCGCCGGTGACCGAACCGGTCCAGGCGGGTGATGGCCAGCACGTAGCCGGGTACGGCGGCTACCACAAAGATGGCCAGCTGGAGGGCGATCTTGGTCATGGTCGAGGCGTGCGGGGAGATCAGGCCCAGGATCTGCGGGGTGGAGATCGTGTTGCCGTAGTAGGCGTAGTCGAGCAGGAACCAGCACCCGGCCGTCCCGGCCAGCGTGATCAGCCAGCGGCGGCTGGTGAGGAACGTGCGCAGGTTCACCGGGGCGCGATCGGACTGCCCGCCCCGGGTCCGCACCTGGGCTTGGTAACGGGGCGATTCTGGCATCCGGCAGCGCAGGTAGATGACGGCTGCCGCGGGCACCGCACCCAGTGCCAGCAGAACCCGCCAGGCCACGTCGTCGCTGGCGCCGGAGCCTAGCAGCGCGAGCGCGGTCAGCGGCCCGATGATCAGCCCCAGAGCCTGGGTGCCGAACACCATCCCGACCAGCCTGCCCCGGTCTTTCCGGTTCGCGTACTCGCTTACCATCACCGCGCTGACCGGGTAGTCGCCGCCGACTCCGAGCCCGAGGAGGAAACGGAACCCGATCAGCACACAGAACGACCCGGACAATGCGGCCCCGAGCGCCCCGGCGATCATGATCGCGGCGACCAGCCAGTACACCCGCTTGCGGCCCACCATGTCCGCGTAGCGCCCGAAGATGAACGCGCCCAGGAACGCGGCCGCGAGCATGACGCTGTTCAGCACGGCCAGGTGAGCCGAGTCCAGGTGCCAGACCTTGGTGATCAGGGTCGAGGCGATCCCGATCACGAACAGGTCGTAGGCGTCGGTGAAGAATCCCACGCCCGACGCGACCACGGCGCGCAGGTGAACCCGGCCCAACGACGCCTCGTCGAGCGCCGCAGCCAGGTCTCCAGGCTGGATGTCCGCCACCGTCCACCTCGCAGATCATCCTGCCCGCGCCGCGGGCAGCCAGGCGCATTCCTGCTTCGCCGCGCAACGTACCTATCCCGGACGACGCTCAGCCGACCTAGAAATGAATGCAAAATGAACAAAGAACTACAGAAAGGTGAATTAAGCTCACCAGCCGCAGCTCATCCAGGCGCCCATCCGCGCGGTTCACCTCTTACCAGGACCGCTGGCGGCAGCCGGTCATCGTTCAGCCCCGGTACTGCGCTGGCGGCGGGGCGGGAACCGGAGTGCCGACCCAGTGCGCGTAACTGGCGGCGTGAGAGGAGGCAGGCCGGATGACTGCTGAGTACCCGCAGGGCGACGAGCCGCTGATTCCCATGCCCGCCCTGTCGCTCCCCGCTCTGCGTCAGGCGGTCGCCGCCGTCGCGCCGTCCCGGCTGCCGGAGTCCTTCCAGGAGATCCGGGACACCGTGACCCAGGCAGGCGACGAGGACAGCGTCTTCCCCATCCGCCACTTCTACCAGCGGTGGGGCGCCGCCGTCGCCATCGAGCGGCGGCCCTCGGTCGCCGCCTCGATCCACGCCGCCGAACGAGCCCTCGCCGACCCCGCCGTCCGGGACCAGGCAGTCCGGGAAGCCGCCGAGATCGTCCAATCGGCCTACCGCGAGGTCGCGGGCGGGAGTTAACAGGCGAGCCGCCAGGGCTGTGCACCATCCAGCGAGGCCAATTAATGCTCGTCTACCTAACCGACGTCCGCGGCGAACGCGTGGTCATCACCCAGGTGAACTGGATCAGCTAACCCAGACAGCCGCAGAAGCTCCTCGCCAGCGCCGCTGACCCGGCCGGTGATGTACGTCGTGATCACTGCACTCCTACCAGTGCGGCCTCCGCCATGCGCAGCTTGCCATCGTCCCACAGCGAAGGCTGCTGCTTGCCGTTTACGACGATGCCGTAAGCGTGCGGGCAAGCGCCGAGGGTGACGATGACGGATGGTCCTCCAGCGGCCCGGGCATGAACCGGAGGACGTACACGGTGGCCGCCGGTGCGCAGTGCATCCCGCCCACCACACCCAGGGGCGCCGGGGTGCCCGAGTCAATGACGGCCGTCAGCCTGCTGATTTCGGCCCGGGCGATAAACGCGGGCGTCACCATGCGTGTCTGCGTCCAGCGTTGCGCGGAGATCGTCACCGCGCGGAAGGCGGCCGGATCCAGATGCCCGACCGGTGTACGGGCAGGCAGCCAAGCTGCTTCGGCACCGACGGCGATGCTCGCGCGGCCGAAGGCAGATCGGCGAACTCCCGCTGAGCCGGGCCATCCAGCTCCCACGGGTACACGCGTCAGACGCCGAACTGGGTCCGGATCCCCTCCCGGCTCATCCGCTGCTCCGCAGGCACCCGCAAGATCATGCCGTTCTCGGCGATCGCGCTGGCCTCCTCGGAGGCATGCGGATGCGCAAAGCCGACCGGCAGCATGGTGGACCCGGCCACTGGCCTGGGCGTCATAACGGACATCATCTAGTTCTAGCCGCCCGGGCTGCCCAGGTCACGCCATTTAAGCTGGCACCAAATCTGCCGGAGGCAGGACGATGATCACGCAACGCAGGTGAGAGACTAATACCGGTCCACGCTTTCCGTGGCGATCACCGGCCGCCAGCTACAGAACGCCATCGCCGACACCTATGGACACAGGCCGATTCCACGTAGATCGTCTGGAAGCCGGACTTGACACGATGCCCGCTCGCTGTCGTCATCTCCCTCGCCGGGATCGAACTGGCCATGGACGCCGAGGGTGTCGGGTGATGTCCTTGTTGGCAGAGCGTCAGCTCACGAGCCGTGGTAGAGGCGCGGGAGGTCGATCAATTCGATCTCGGTGCTGGTACGAGCTTCGGCAATCAGGTCGGGGGTAAAGCCTTGACGGGAAAACAGTAGAAGCTTCGGTCGGCCGACTAGTACGTCAGCTGGCAGCAAGGAACGAATGTGCCGCAGCTGCTGTAGCTGGTTCAGGCCGACCTGCCAGGTGGTGGCCTTTACCTCGCCAATAGCGAGTATCCGGCTTGCATGCTGCGGCGGATCTGCGCTCACGACCACGTCGAGTTCGTGGTTCTTCTTGTGCTCGCGACAGGCGATGAGAGCGGGCTCGCAGCGGCTCGGGAAGCCTCCGAGAGTCTCCGGGGCGGCGTGGTCGGCGCACCAGGAACGGGCCAGATCCTCGAGGTGGGGCCCGAAGATGAGGGATTGCACCGTGTCCTGCGCCTGTTCCCAGACGCGCGCTCTGCCGCGTCCGACGAGGCGCGCCTCGAATGGCCTGATTATGAGGTGCTGCAGGCGTATCAGCGGCTCAGTCGTCTGGTACAGCGGGCGACGTGAACGCAGAGCGTCGTTCACCTTGCTGACCAACTGCACCCGCTCAAGCATCTCCAAGGGATGGCTCAGCGCGCTGTCCTGGCGGCCAAGCCGCTTAGCTATGTCGGAGCGCTTATGCGCACCACCGCAGATTGCACCAAGTACCGCGTGGTACAGGGCGGCGTCCCCAAGTTCGGGTTCCTCATAGAGCAGCGCACTCCCTTCGCGGAACATCGCTGAGGCGGGGTTCAGCAACCGGTGCACCACCCAGTCGTTGAACTCATCCGCGCTGTGCGGGCGGTCGATGCACATCGCGCGGTAGGCCGGCGTGCCCCCGACAAGCGCGTGCAGCCGGAAGGCAAGCTCAGGTTCATCAAGCACACCCCAAAAATCCGCCGCATCGCGGAAATCAAACGGTTGAACCAACAATTCCAACTTGGCCCGACCGCGCAGCGGCGCGCTTCCAGCAAGCAGCCCGCGCATCACGGTGAATGCGCTGCCACACAAGATCAGCCTGACCTGCCCGGACAGCCGGGCCTGGCTGCGCGGGCTCAGCACGCGCTGTAGCACCGACGGGAGCTCGGGCGCCTGCTCGACGAGGTAGGGAAACTCGTCAAGGACGACCGGAACCGGGCGGCCGATGCGCCCGCCGATCGTTACCAGGGCCTCCAGCGCGTCCGCCCAGTGCCCGAAGGACGCGGACGGCACCTCGGCGAAGCCGGCATACGCGGCGGCCAGGTCAGCGAGATTCTGCGAGTTTGCCTGCTGCAGCCCCGTGAACGTGAACCCGTCCATCGCCTCAGCCAGCAATTCAAGCAGCAACGTCTTGCCTTGCCGCCGCCGTCCGTACACGATGCCCAGCACCGTGCCGGGATCCGGATCCGAAGCGAACTCGGCAAGCGCCGCCCATTCCTCCATGCGATCATGCAGCTCAGGCGGCTTGGAAAGCGTACCCACGCAGACAGTATAATATGTAATCAGGGTTATGGTAAGTTCATTTACATATCTTGACCAAACCGACCGCCGATTGCCTAGGCGGCTCGGCGTACTGCACTCAGCATGCCGTCTTCGCAGACAATTCTCCCATAGCGGGTACCAGCGCCCGTCTGGCTCCAGTGAGCGGGGGAGGGGGCTACTGCTCGTTCTGGCATGGCGTAGTCAGACATCCACGCGTCGAGCTCGCAGCCGGGAATGAGGCTGAGGATGGTCGCGACGAGCCGTCTGGGACTGATCCGATGATCCGGATCGCGACGTAGGTCTCGTGTCCCTGATCAGCGAGGACCTGGACGCCGACGGCGGCGCCGGCGAAAATGGCGGCGTGCTCGCGGCCGTCAAGCAGCGACTGGCGCACCAGGTCGTGCACGACTGCCCTGAGCCGGCGCTCGGTCCGTACTGTTGTCTCGGCTCGCCATCGCAGGTCATCCTCGCGGCCGGGCAGCAGGTCGGCGACGTAGGTGGTGCTGGTCAGCGGCGGGGAGTGCTCAGCGTTATAACGCGCTCCTGCCGCCTTGCCGCGAGCTGCCAGGGACGCGTAGAAGTCATCGGGTGATCCCTCCTCCCGCCACCCGGCGGCAACCAGCCACGGGATTCCGGCATCGACCCAGATGGCGCCTCGCCAGCGCTGAGCTTTGACCTTGAACAGCACCTCATCGTCAATACGGCGATCCGCTCGTGCGGCGTCTGGTCGTCGGCGAAGCGCTCGGTGGCCCTGGCCAGGAGCGGATGAAGTCCTGGGGACTCCGTTCGGCCAGAGCCATGATATAGGCCCGGTTCCGAGCGCGACCAGCCACTATAGCTGTGTTAGCCCATATGTAGGCTGGACGGCTTCAGCAGCGCAGGCGCGCCCGCGTTCACCATGCAGGTCCGCTCTGATCGCATCGATGAGCGCGTCGTCCCTGTCGTTTGCGACTTGGACCGCCTTCCAGGTCCCATCGATGACACGTTCAACTTTATCGGTGAAGTCTTCTGCCCGACCGAAATTGCGATCTTCGAAATCTATGGCCTCGCGCATCAGGCCGTGCAGTTCGAGACAGAAAGCCTCAGCCCGGTTACCGGCATCACTTGCGGTCTTGAGCGCCACAAGCACCTCTGGGGGTGACTGGTCAGGTCCATAGCAAGAATTGGCTTGCTGGCTGCTGGGTGGAGCGTAATTGAGATGACCTACGGCGGGGGCGGCCGCAGAATGGGCGGGTGGACCTTGATGTCGAGGGCTTCGTTCGTGAGGGCTATGTTGCTGTCCGCGGTGCTTTCGATGCTTCGACGGCGGCGGCCTGCCGGGAGATGATCTGGGGGGCGCTGGACGAGCGGGGTGTCTGCAAGGACGACCCGGTAACCTGGCCGCCGCTGATGCACATCGACAGCCTGGCTGGCGGGCCTTTCGCCGCTGCGGGTACGTCTCCTGCGCTGGCTGCCGCATATGACGTGCTGATCGGGCCGGGCCGGTGGACGCCGCGGGTGGATGCGGGCGGCGCGGTGGTGGTCCGCTTCCCGTCGGAGGACCGGGCCGATGCCGGCTATCACGTTGAGGGCAGCTACGAGGGTCCGGACGGGTACTGGGTCAACGTCCGGTCCCGGGCGCGCGGGCTGCTGGCGCTGCTGCTGTTCTCCGATGTCGGCCCGGACGATGCGCCGACCCGGCTGGTGTGCGGGTCGCATCTGTATGTCCCGGAGTTCCTTGCGCCATTTGGTGAGGCGGGCACCGGCGCTGATGCCGGGTTCTGGCGGCCGTCGGTGTTGTGCAGGCCGGTCGCGCACGCGACCGGCCAGGCCGGGGATGTCTTCTTGTGCCATCCGTTCGTGGTGCATACCGCGACCTGGCCGCACCGGGGCGCCGGGCCGCGGATGATCGCCCAGCCCGCGGTGCATGTCCGCGACGGGTTCGCGCTGGATGGGTCGGATCCCTCGCCGGTGGCCCGGGCCATCGTGGCGGGGCTGGCGATGGCGGAGCGGAGCTGATCGTACGCCGGGCTGAGCGGAGACGCCGGTGCGGCGGGAAATGCCGGTGGTGAGCGCTGGCGGCGCGCAGGGGTCCGGGTGTGCTTGGTGAACAGGAGCCGCCGCCGTCTGAGGTGCTGGCCGCGCTGGCGGCATCGCTGCGCCGGGAGCTGGCTGAAGCGGCCGACGCGCTGGCCCGGGCGCGGACGGGACTTGCCGGTGCCCGGCGCGGATCGCCGCGATCATCGCCTACCTGTACGCCGGGCAGTTTCTGTCCGAAGACCGCACCGCGGCGGTGCCGACCGATCTGTCCGGCTGCGGCATCCCGCTGCCCGCCGGGACGGTCGCGGCGCTGGCCGACCGCGCGGCCAGCCGGCTGGACGGGTTCCTGGAGCGCGTCCGCGGGCAGATCGCCGCCAGC
Organism: Streptosporangiaceae bacterium; assembly: GCA_030040475.1. The sequence continues at coordinate 1,876 of JASHTQ010000049.1, read as the reverse complement.
GGCGCCGCCGGGTTCGACGAGACCGGGTTCCGGGCGGGCGGCCGGCCTGGGTGCACTGCGCCCGCACCGGCAAGCGCACCCTGCTCATGGTGCACGCCGAGCGGGGCAGGCAGGCGATGGCGGCGATGGGCATCTTTCCTCGGTTCACCGGGGTCGCCGTCCACGACGCCCGGGCGCCGTACGGCACCCCCGGCCACCAGCTTTGCTGCGCTCACGCCCTACGCGAGCTGCAAGCCGTCGCCGACGCCGCGCCCGCCAGCGGTGCTGGGCGGGCTCGAACCAACGACCGGCGGATTATGAGAAGCCCGGCCCGGCGCCACGGGTGCGCTGCCTGCACAGATACCACGGGGTCGTGCCGCCGATGACCCCGATTGCACCGTTTGCACGGGTGACTCGGTCCACGGACCGGTCCACGCCAAGCATGGTGATCACCGGATGCGAGCCACAGAAGGTCACCGCCGTCCGGCTGGCCAGAGCGTACCCGCGCCCCGGTGGTATAAGGCCGCCCGAGGATAGTCAAACGCCGCTAACCGCCGAGCCACTGGATCTTGACTACGATCACGAGATCATCGGGCGGGTACACCAGAAACGTCACCAGGCCCCCGCCGTCCGGGCCGAAATGCAGCGAGCGCAACGGCATGGAGACGTCGTCACGCTCGTCGCGCCGACGCTGGAACTGCACCGGGTCCACGATCACGACCGCGTCCATGAATGCCGCCAAGGATGCTCGCGCGGCCGCAGACAGATCGGCGAACTCCTGCTGAGCCGGGCCATCCAGCTCCCACCGGTACATGCGTCAGACGCCGAACTGGGTCCGGATCCCTTCCCGGCTCATCCGCTGTTCCGCAGGCGGTGGACCCTCGTCCCGGTAGGTGTCGATGCGAGCCAGGAATTCCCGCTGCGCTTGGGGGTCGCGCCAGGCGTCCGCCTCGAACCACCAGCGCTTGACCGTCTGCACCAGCGGTGTCACGTCACCTTGCTCACGGGCCTGTTCGAACGCCGCGTCCAGATCCTCGTCGTACCTTTGGAGGGTGCCGACATCAGCGTTGGCGGCCAGCACGGCCCGGATCGCCGTCGGCGTGCAGGCCGGGCGAGGCAGGACCTCAGGTTGCCTGGCATGCGGCGAGGTCATCAGCAGCTCCCCTATAGGTCACCGTTTCGCCCAGCATAAGCGCGTCCACCGACAGACGGCGGCTACATCACGCTCCCTCAGGGTGACGAGTCATCGATTCCCATGTCCGCCCTGTCGTTTCGCGGGTCAGTGGCCGCGGGCCCAGAAGTTCTGGTAGCTGCGGTGCAGCCAGTCATCGACCCAGCGCCGGTCCGGCTGCTCCACGATGGCGGTGCTTTCTCGCAGCGGGGCCAGCCGAGCCTCGGCGTCGGAGACGGCGTCCCGGACCTCGGCCAAGGGCCGCTCGCCACGGCGGATCGAGCGTAGGTAGGCGAGGTGAGGTTCGGGGACCGGCAGCGTGATGCGGCCGGTGGTAAGCAGCTCGATGCCCTGCAGCCCGAGCCGCAGGGCGTGCATCGCGCACTTGGTGTCATATCCGTGGACGGCCACCAGCTCCGGCCGGTTCGTGTGCGCGCCGACCTGCCCGGTCATCGCCGCCTTCTGGGCCGTCAGGTCGCCCAGGTACCGGTCGGCGACCAGCCGGGAGACGAACCGGTGGGCGTTAGCGGCGAGTTCGGCAACGCCGCCGAGAGACTGATACCACAACGATAGTCTAGTCGTTACCAGTTCAGCCTAGATTCTCGGGCCTTTATTCAGGTCCTGTTACGTGGGGCGGGTGGGGCTCGAACCCACGACCGGCGGATTATGAGTCCGCTGCTCTGACCGGCTGAGCTACCGCCCCGCACCGGTGCACATTACACCACT
>JASHTQ010000486.1 GCA_030040475.1 Streptosporangiaceae bacterium | reverse complement strand
CCGATCCGCGTCTCCACCCCGCCGATGAGCCCGGTCAGGTGCCCGCCGGCCCGCAGCCCGGCCTCGATCAGGTACGTGCTCGTCGTCTTGCCGCTGGTCCCGGTCACGCCGATGAGCCGCAGCCGCTTCGAGGGGTCGCCGTACACCCAGGAGGCGACCTCGCCGAGCCTGGCTCGCGGGTCGGCGACGACGAACACAGGTACCCCGCTGGCGATGGCGCGCGCGCGGCCGTCCGTGTCGGTCAGCACCGCGACCGCGCCGGCTGCCACCGCGTCAGCGCAGAACGCCGCCCCGTGCACCCGGGCGCCGGGCAGCGCCACGTACAGGTCCCCCGGCTGCACCACGCGGGAGTCGAGCGTGACGCCGGAGATGCACCCCATCTCGTTCGGGATAATGGGTTTTGCGCCGGTGGCCAGCCGGACGCCCAGCCGCGCGCTGAGCGCGGACAGCGGCCGCGGCTGGGAACGGGCGGGACGGATCGCCACGGGGTGAGGGTACCTCCATCACGGCGCGGTCAGGCGCACCTTCGGCGCGGTAGCCCCGTCAGGCGGGATCTTCAGCGTCGCCAGGGTGTCCTCCATGACCTGGTAGAAGACCGGTCCGGCCACCACGTCGCCGTAGTAGCCGCCCTTGCGCGGGTTCTGCACGTTGACCGCGACGACGATCTGGGGGTCGTTGCCGGGCGCCATGCCGATGTAGCTCGATCCGTAGACGCACAACGCGCAGGTTCCGTTGGATTCCTGCGAGGTTCCGGTCTTGGCGGCGATCGCGTAGCCGGGAATGAGGCCCCACGGCTCGTTGCCTTCCTCGTCCACGCCGGGCACCTGCTGCAGGATCTGCAGCAGCTCATGGGCGGTGCTGGCCTGGATGACGCGGCGCGAGGGCGACGGCGCCGCCGCGGTGTAGACGCCCGCGGAGTTGGTCGTGCCCTCGATCAGCGTGGGCTGCACGCGCACCCCGCCGTTCGCGATCGTCGCGTACACGCTGGCCATCTGCAGCGCGGTCACCGCCACGCCCTGGCCGAACGAGAGCGTGTACCTGGTGTCGGCGGCCCACTGGGACACCGGCGGCAGGTCCCCCGCGGTCTCGCCGGGCAGCCCGATGCCGGTCAGCTGGCCGAGCCCGAAAGCCCGCAGGTAGTCGTACTGGGTCTGCGGGCTGATGTGGTTGGCGACCTGCGACATGCCGATGTTGGAGGAGTGCGCGATGATGCCCGCGATCGTGTACCGCTCGCCCGGCGACCATTCCGCGTCGTGGATGAGCTGACCGCCCTCCTCGATCTGGTACGGGATGTTGTACGTGCTCATCGGCGTCTGGCCGCCGTGCTCGAACGCCGCCGCCGCGGTGATCACCTTGGCGGTGGAACCCGGCTGGAACTCGGCCTGCACCGGCAGGTCGGTCGCCTGGCTCGCGTTGGTCACGGTCGCGGAGTCGAACGTCGGCCACTGCGCCATGGCCAGCACGCGGCCGGTCTTCGGCTGCATGATCACCACCGTGCAGTTGTCCGCCTTGGACTTGTCGACCTGCGCCTCGCAGGCCTGCTCGGCCGCGTACTGCAGCGACGGGATGATCGTCAGCTGCAGGTTACTGCCGTTCACCACCGGCGTGACGGTGCTGCCGGCGAGCGGGATCTGCTGGCCGTTCGTGCCTATCTGCACCTGCTCGCTGCCCGGCCGCCCGGCGAGCAGCTTGTTGTCCGCCAGCTCGATGCCCGCCCCGCCGACCAGGTTGCCGCTGGCGTCGGTGCCGGTGAAGCCGACGATGTTGGCCACCGCGTCGCCGTCCGGGTAGGCCCTGGCGTAGGAGGCGTGCAGCCCGATCCCGGGCAGGTTCAGCGCGTTGATCTGGTCGCCGACGACCGCGGACACGTTGTCGGCAAGCACCACGTACTGCGGCGAGGTGGGATTCTGGAACAGGCTGATGATCTGCGCGGCGCTCATGCGCAGGAGCCCGGCGAGCTTGCCCGCGTTCTGCTGCTGCTGGGCCGAGGTCATCTCCGGCGGGTCGGCGTACACCGTGTAGGTCGCCACGGTCATCGCCAGCACCTGCCCGTTAGCCCCGGTGATCTCGCCGCGCAGCGCCGGGAAGTAGGTGGTCTTGTCCTGCTCGGTTGCCTCCAGGTGGCGGTAGGTGCCCGATTCCATGCCCTGCAGCTGGACCAGCCGGCCGGCCAGCAGCGTCAGCACGAAGACGATCGCGAGCAGCGTGACGCCGAGCCTGCGGACCGGGTTGCCGCGCGGGATCAGCCGCCGCGGCAGCTTGCGCCTGCGCCGTAGCTCCCTGGGGTCCGCTGCCCTGGCCGGGGTCCGCTCCGGTCCTATCTTTTGGCCCGAACGAACGGTGGTGCGCGGGCCGGGCACGCGGGAGGTGACGCGAGGCGGCGGGCCGGCCCCCCGTGACCGGGGGCCTCCCGGCGGCCGCCCGCCCGGACGGACCCCGGGGCCGCGGCCCGGAGGGCGGTCCCCCGGTGCTGACCTGCTGCGCCTAGGGTCCTGCGTTGTCACGGGGTGTATCCGGGGACGTCGATGTCGGCGTCGGACTTGGGCACCTTGCCGGTGACGATCTTGCCGGTCTTCAGGTCGATGAACTTCAGGACCGGGTCCTGGCGCATGCCGAGCTGCTCGGCCTCCCGGGCGATCTGCTGCGGTGACTGCGCCTGCGCGACCGCCTCGGTGAGCACCTGCTCCTGCCTGGCCAGGTTGGTGTTCTGCTGCTGCAGGTTGGTGATCTGGAACGATCCCTCGGCCAGCGTCGTGCTGATCACGAGCAGCGTCACCAGGGCGCCGCCGAGCAGGCCGACGAGGAGCAGGAGGAACGGCGCCCGCGGATGGCGCGGCGCGGTTCTCGCGCCGGTTACCGGCCGGGTGTGCCGCGGGGCGGTGACCGGGCGCTGCGGCGTCCCGTGCGGCTTGCGAAGGCCCGGCGGGATGGTCCTGCCTGGCGCCGGCGTGCGGCCTTGCGGCGTGCCCTGTTGCCCGCGCCGGCCCGGCGCGGGCGCCCTGCGAATGCCCGGGGCCCGCGGCATCGTGTCTGTGGCCATGTCGTTGCCTCCTCCTCGGGTCAGGCGGCCTGGTTGATCCGCTCCGCCGCGCGCAGCCGTGCGGATGCCGCGCGCGGGTTGGCGGTGACTTCTTCGCTGTCGGGGCGCTCGGCGCCCCTGGTGAGCAACCGGAACTCCGGTGCCGCCTGGGCCGGCGTGACCGGCAGGCCGGGCGGCGCCTGATCGCGCGAGCGGCGGACGAGTTCGGTCTTGACGATGCGGTCCTCGAGGGAGTGGTAGGCGAGCACCACGACGCGACCGCCGACGGCCAGCACGTCCAGGGCGGCGGGCAGGGCCCGGCGCAGCGTGCCAAGCTCGTCGTTGACCTCGATCCGCAGCGCCTGGAAGGTCCGCTTGGCGGGGTTACCGCCGGTGCGCCTGGTGGCCGCCGGGATGGCGTCCTTGACGATGGCGCTCAGCCGCTGGGTCGACGTGATCGGCTCCCTGGCGCGCTCGCGGACCACCGCGTCGGCGATCCGCCTGGCGAAACGCTCCTCGCCGTAGTCGCGAAGCACCCTGGCGAGTTCGGCGGCCGGGTAGCCGTTGACGATGTCGGCGGCGGTGCGGCCGGCGGTGCGGTCCATCCGCATGTCCAGCGGGGCCTCGCGGGCGTAGGCGAAGCCGCGCTCCGGGTCGTCGAGCTGCGGGGAGGACACGCCGAGGTCGAACAGCAGGCCCATGACCTGGTACTGGCGGCTGCGATCCGGGCGCATCCGGTCGTGGCGGGCGAGGATCGCCGGGATCTCGTCGTACCTGGCGTGCACCAAGATGACCCGGTCGGAGTACGGGGCGAGAAGCTCGCTGGCCGCCTCGATCGCGGCCAGGTCGGCGTCGACGCCGATCAGCAGCAGGCCGGGAAACGCCGCGAGCAGCGCGCGGGCGTGCCCGGCGCGGCCGAGGGTGGCGTCGACCAGCACGGCCCCCTGGCCGACCAGGGCAGGAGCGAAAAGAGCCGTCACGCGGCCAACGAGCACCGGCACGTGCCCGGCCCCTTCCATGGCGTCCCCTCTCCCCTGCGGCTGTGGCCTGGTTTTGCTGCGGTGGCCTGTCCCCCTCGGCCGGTCCCCATCCGCTTGCGCTGCCGGCTGGCACCGGGGAAGTGATGCCAGCAGGGAGCGGCAGATGAGGACCGGCCCGTGATCGCTAGAGGATCCCCGGAAGCACCTCCTCGGCGGCCTCGGCGAACGAGTCCTCCTGTGAGGCCAGGTAGGTCTCCCAGGACTGGGCGTCCCATATCTCCAGGCGCGTGTTCGCGCCGATGACCACGCAGTCCCGCTCCAGCCCGGCATAACTGCGCAGGGCGGGCGGGACGGTGATCCGGCCCTGCCGGTCAGGAAGTTCGTCCGACGCGCTGGCGAAGAAGACCCGGCTGTAGTCCCTGACCGACTTCGCGGTCACCGGCGCGGTGCGCAGCGCCTCGGTGATGCGGCCGAATTCGGATCGCGGGAAGACGTACAGGCAGCGCTCCTGGCCCTTGGTGATCACGACCCCCTCGGCGAGCTCGTCCCGGTATTTGGCGGGCAGGATCAGCCGGCCCTTCTCGTCGAGCCTGGGCGCGTGAGTGCCGAGGAACACGGGCACTCACCTCCTACCGCCGATCCTCCATCGCGCTCCACTGTACTCCACTTTCCCCCACGGTCAACGTCTAAAACCCCGTTATGTGCCCCACTCCCCCACTGAAGTGGCAGCTAGAGGAGGTGGAGCGGAGTGGAGGAAATTCCCTGCGAACCGGTCCGCGGCGGCTCTGGCCGGCGTTTAGCGGACCCGGGAGCGGGCAGCGGACGTCCTGCGGCGGCGGTTGGGCCGCCGCCTGGTTGCTGCTGGGCCGCCGCCTGGTTGCTGCTGTGCCCTGTGGTGCCAGACAGATGACGAAGATGCCCGGTTTGATGACGAACGGCCAGCACCGTCGCGCGTTTGGCGGAGAAAGACGTACTGTAGCG
>JASHTQ010000485.1 GCA_030040475.1 Streptosporangiaceae bacterium | reverse complement strand
GCGACGATCAGGAACACGGTCCAGGTGTCGGTCAGCACGTACTGCTCGAGCACCAGCTGCAGCGGGTCGAACAGGACCGGGATGGTGGCCAGCGCCGCGAGCCAGGCCTTGGCCCCGAACCTGATCAGGACGGCGTAGACGAGCGCCGCCGTCGCCAGCCCGGCCAGGTGCTGCGCCAGCGGGATGAGCCAGAGGGCGTGCAGCAGGATGGCGGGGATGATCAGCACGGAATACCCGCTCTGCCGCAGCTCGTCGACGGTCCACCGCCCGTCGGCGAAGGCGTTCGCGTACTGCAGGTACCGCACGCTGTCGGGGAAGATGAGCGCCGGGTGGTAGGCCGCGAACACGACGCCGCGGAGCGCGGCCCCGAGAACGAGAAGGGCCGCGAATGCCCAGTGCCGGCGGAGCGTCCGGCCGGTCAGGCGCCCGGCCAGTTCGGCGCGCCCGGCGAGTTCGGCGCGCCCGGCGAGTTCGGCGCGCCCGGCGTTCTCGGGGCGCCCGGCGTTCTCGGGCTGGCGGTCGTGACTGCGGTCGTGGTCGTGGTCGTGGTCGTGGTCGTCGCCGCGGTCCAGCCGGTCCAGCGCTCGACCGTCACCGCCAGCACCGGGTCTGTCGGCGGGGCCTGCAGGTACTGCCGGTAGCGGCTGGTCAGCGGCCGCAGCGGTTCCGCCATCTGCTGCTGGCCCGCCAGGATCGCTGCCCTGCCATCGGCGCGAACCCACCACAGCGTTTCCCAATCGTCGGAGTACTCGTCCGCGAGCATGGTCACCCATCGGTTCTCGCCGACGTTGTGCAGCCGCTTCAGGGCGGTGCTGGTCTTCGGCTTCTGGTCGACGGCGGTGTAGACCATATCGCCGACGACGGCAAAGGTGACTACCACGATATGCGGTCGCCCCCGCCCGTCGGCGGTGCCCAGCCGCACCACGGGCACCGCGGCGAACCTGGCCCGAGCCTCGCCCCCGCCAAGCCTCACGGTGAGGATATTACGGTCCCTGCACAGCTGGGGCTTCCGGTAGACTCAGCGCGTCGCCCGGCGAAGGGCGGACAGCGGGTTCCCCGCAGCAGTTCCCGTAGGACCTTCAGGTATGGTAATAAGTGCTACGCCCCGTTAGCTCATTCGGCAGAGCATTCCCCTCGTAAGGGAAAGGTGCACGGTTCGAATCCGTGACGGGGCTCAAGGAAGAGATACCGCTATCCTGGTTTTTCTATAATGAGAGACACGCGGAACCCAATATTTATAGGTAGCGGATGCCGCTATGACCTGGCGTTCGATGACCACGGTCTCATAAAGCGCGTCGAGTCTACCGCCCCGAGACGCGAGGTTTACCTTGTTCCGGTATCCGATGTGCCCGAGGCCAGCGCAAATCTGCGGGTAGACGCACCGATGGACAATCGGGCAAAAAGAATTCGCTGGGCGAAGGACTACCTCATCCCGGCCTAGTCCGCTGCTCGCCCGGATGGCCGGGGTGACTCACGTTGCATGACGCCAGGCAGCCCCTAGACCAGGTGGTGGACGCGATACTCTTCCACACCGTGGCTGGCCGTCACGTGTAAGTCGGCGTACCTTTCCCGCAGGTCTCGCATTGCCTGCCTCCGGGCCTTCCCCGACAGGCGGTCCACGAACAATCGGCCGTTCAGGTGGTCGACCTCGTGCTGGATGCAGCGTGCAAGCATCCCCTCGCCCTCGAGCACGACGGGATTCCCCAGCCGATCGACGCCCCTCGCCCTGGCGTACCGCGCCCTTCGCAGCGGATACCACAGCCCGGGGATGGACAGGCATCCTTCCTCGTCTTCCTGTTCTCCCTCGGTGGCCTCGATCTCGGGATTGACGAGGTACCCGACCCGTCCGTCGATGTTGTAGGAAAAGACGCGGCGGCTCACCCCGATCTGGTTAGCTGCCAGGCCCGCACGCCCCGGCTCGGTAACTGTCTCCTCCAGGTCGGCCACCAGGTTGAGGAGCGCGCCGTCGAACTTGTCGACAGCATCGCAGGCGGTGCGGAGCACTGGATCGCCGAACAGGCGGATGGGACGCTGGGCCACGGACCCATCGTGCCCTAAGTGTCCGGCCCTAGTCCGACTGCCCGGCCGTAACGTCCGTGCCGTCATGGCTGAGCAGGTCGCCGGGCTGGCAGTCGAGCGCCTCGCAGAGCCGCGTCAGGGTGCTGAACCTGATCGCCCTGGCGTGCCCGTTCTTCAGGATGGACAGGTTGACCACGCTGATGCCGACCCGATCGGAAAGCTCGGTCAGGGTCATGCCCCGGTCGGCAAGGAGCTCGTCGAGGTGGATGACTATGGCGTGGCCATCAGGGACAGCGGGCGGCACTACACCGTCCCCTCGAGATCGGCGCGCATGCCGGCGGCCGTCCGCATGACCCAGGCGAAGATGATCAGGCCCAGGCCGATCCAGGCGACCGGCCACGACACCGACCAGGCCACCCCCCACTGCCCCCAGTCGACGTGCGACGTGACCAGCTGCCCCAGCAGGTACAGCCGGGCGAACGCTTCTGCCGTCGTGGCCACCAGCCCGCCGGCCAGCAGCCACCAGCCCAGGGCCAGCAGCAGCCGGGCGGCCTGGGTGGTATAGACGCCGTCCCTGGCCGCGATCCGCGCCAGCCGCACCGCGAGGTAGAACGCGCCGAGCCGCAGCGCGTCGATGGGCAGCAGGGTGACCGTGAAGGCCAGGTTCTGCCGGACGCCGGGACGCGCGGCGCAGACGCTCGCGCTGTTCCAGCTGGCGCTGACCCCGGGGGACAGCCCGGACTGGCCGAGCCCGGCGCCGCCGTGCCGCAGCAGGGCCGGCGCCGCGTCCAGGCAGACGCCCGTCGGCGAGCTGCCTGGCCCGCCCACGTGCGCGCCGAACCACGGTCCCTGGCCGAACAGGGCAAGGATCACCCGCAGCACGGTGGCGACGACGACGAGCCAGAACAGCCAGGTGACCACGATGGCAAGTATCTCCAGCCGGCTGCGCGGCTTGACGGCGGTAGCGGACATCCCAGGCCCCCATATCGACTATCATTATTATCGAGGATCGTAAATAACGAAAATCGTTATGTCAAGCCCGTGGACTGTCGGCCCGCTGCGCGCCGGCCGATCCGTGCCGTCGAGACGCTCTCGCTGCTCTTCGGGCTGTTGCTCTTGTCGGTGTTCATACTGGTCCCCGGGCAGTCCCGCATCGCGCTCGGATGCCAGATCGGCGGCCTGGGCCTCCTGATGGCGGCGGTCCTCGTGACCAGGAGACAGCGGGTGCCC
>JASHTQ010000484.1 GCA_030040475.1 Streptosporangiaceae bacterium | reverse complement strand
GGCCGTGGTGGACGCGGACGGAACCGTCACCGTCTCGCTGGACGGTCATGGGCGTGGCCAGCGGAGCTGGTCGGCGCAGCGTGACTGTCACCTGGCCATCGAGGTACGCGGCGACGCGTCCGCAGACGTAGCCGCCGTTGCCGCTGCCTGGGGGGCCGCAGAAGCGGGACGGGATGGTCAGCGCGGGCATCGTGGCCGGCTGCGGGTGCCCGGCGGCCGCCAGAGGGCGGGCCGGCCTGGTGACGTGTGTCATGCCTCGACGCTAAGGCTGCCCGGCCTGGGACGGCTATCGGGTGAACTACCGGCAATTTCCCCGTTCCCCTGGGCCAGGCGGCCGTCCCCCCCTGATTGCGTCGGGTGAACTACCGAGCCGGTCACGTGCGGAGCCGGTGCTCGGTCACCCACGCCGCGATCTGGGCCCGCGAGCGCACCTGCAGCTTGCGCCGGATATTCTCCACGTGCGCCTCGGCGGTCCGCGGCGCGACCGACAGCCGCCGGGCGATGGCCTGGTTGGTCAGCCCCTCGGCGACCAGCCCGGCCACCTCAAGCTCACGGCCGGTCAGCCGCGGCCCCGCGCTCGCGGTCTCGCACAAGAAGCCCAGCAGCGCATCTAGGACCATCGGCCAGTCGCCGTGGTAGAACAGGTGGCTCGAACCCGGCAGCGGGATCAGCGCCGCCCCCGGGATCAGCGCGGCGACCTCCCGCCCCAGCTCGAACCTGGTGCCCTTATCCGCCTCCCGGTGCAGCACCGCCGTGCGCGCCCGGATCGTCGGCAGCAGCGCCCTGATGTCGGTGTGATAGTAGACCTCCAGCATCTCCGCCGCCACGGCGGCGGAGGCGCTGGCCCGCTGGAACCGGGTAAATCCCTCCAGCTCCCCGGCGGTGGGATCGGTGACAAAGGAGCCGGCCAGCGCCTTCAGCCCCAGGCCCCAGTGGGCCCGCACCAGCGCCACGACCGAGTCCCGGACCTCGGCGGGCGCCAGATCGCTGCCGCTGGCGCACATCCCGTACAGCACCAGCGCCTCGACCCGGTCCGGGTACCCCGCCGCGATCGCGGCGGCCAGCTGACCGCCCTGCGAGGCCCCGAAAAGACCGAAACGCCGAGCGCCCACCGCGTCGGCCACCGCCAGCGCGGCCGCCACCTGCCCCTCGAACGACAGATCTATCCCGTCCCTGTCGGACAGGCCGCACCCGGGCTTGTCGTAGCGGATCACGGTGAACCGCTCCGCCAGCCGCTCGACGAAACTGCCGAAGGCAAACAGCTCCAGCTGCCCGCGCAGATCGGAAACCCAGCCCGAGTCGAGCAACAGCGGCGGCCCAGCGCCCGACGTCGAGTACGCAACGCGCCCCGCAGGCGTGCTGCAGTACATGATCCTCGGCCTCACCGATCCAGGGTGACACCCCCAGCCGGCGCGGTAAAGGTGCAGCACAGGCACCACGATGACGATCCCGGCGCTGCAGCAGCCGATCGCCCTCACCCGCCGGCCAGCAACCGCCCGAAACGCCCAGTTCGGTGCAGCACCCTCCGGCATAGTCGGCGAGCGAATCGCCGTACCTTGGGCGGGTACGCGCGCACGAGGGCCGGCCGGTTCGTCACACAGTGTCAGCGCATCGTCCCGGATGCCGGGACCCTATTCTCGGCTACCAGGGTGTGAGCAGTTCCTGGTCCAGGATTGTCCCGGCGGCTGAGTGTGCCTCTGTGGCGACCTTGACGGCGTCGTCGACGTCTTCGGCTGCGGGGCCGGGAGTACCGCTGCCCGGGTATTCGAAGGCATTTCGTGTCCGGCGAATTCCGCTGAAGGAACGGAAGGTGCGCACGGCCGCGCCGAACTGGGCGGTGACTGCCTCCTGGACGGCGAGGTGCCCGCCTTTGCTTGTGGCTCGGAACCCCTGAGCTTGGAGCAGGTTGCGGGCGATCGTGATGTCTGGCGTGACCTGTTCGATCTCGCCGTCATCGACCAGCTGCCGGATGCGTTCACGGCCGGGCTCCCATGTCATCGGCGGCCTGTGAGGCGTGTGCGCTCCACTGAATGGGTATCAGTGGGCTGTCAGCACGCCGACGGCACGGTATCAGTGCCGTCGGCCAGCCTGGCGGTATGACATATGTGATTGAGGCCGAGAGCCTGACCAAGAGTTTTGGCACCACCCAGGCCCTGGCAGGCGTCAGCATCACCGCCGAGCAAGGGCAGGTGCTGGCTCTGCTGGGGCCAAACGGTGCAGGAAAGACCACCATCGTCCGGATCCTGTCCACGCTGCTGCGCCCCGATGCCGGACGCGCCGGCATCTGCGGTTACGACGTGCTCAGCCAGCCGGTTCAGGTCCGCCAGCTCATCGCGCTGACCGGCCAATACGCGTCGGTGGACGAGGAGCTGACCGGTACGGAGAACCTGAAGATGATCGGTCGGCTGCTCGGCCTGAGCCGCGCCGCGGCCCGCGCCCGCAGCCGCGAGATGCTGGGCCAGTTCGACCTGACCGACGCGGCCGGCCGCGCGGTCAAGACCTACTCGGGCGGAATGCGGCGGCGGCTCGACCTGGCCGCCAGCCTGCTCGGCGACCCCGAGGTGCTGTTTCTCGACGAGCCGACCACCGGGCTGGACCCGCGGGCGCGCATCGACGTCTGGGACACCGTCAAGGGCATCGTGGCGGGCGGCGCTTCCGTCCTGCTGACTACCCAGTACCTGGACGAGGCCGACGAGCTGGCCGACCAGATCGCGGTGGTCGATCACGGCCAGGTGGTGGCGTCAGGCACGCCCGCCGAGCTGAAGACCCAGATCGGCGGTCAGTCGCTGGTAGTGCGGGCGCTGGACCGGGCGATGACGGGCCGGGTGGCGCAGGCCGTCCAGGAGATCACCGGATCGGCGGCCGACGTGCGGCGCGACACGGGCCTGGTCACCGCGCCCGCGAGCGACCCGGCCATGCTAGCCGCCGTGATGCGGCGGCTAGACGACGAGAGCATCACAGCGGCCGAGCTGGGGCTGCGGCTGCCGAGCCTGGACGAGGTGTTCCTAACGCTGACGGGTCATACCGCCGAGGAATCCGCACAAGACGACTCCGTACCAGACAACAGGGACGAACAGACTGGGAGGGCGGCATGACCATGCAGCTGACTAACGACGCCATGACCGTTCCGGTGACAACCGAGCGGCCGCGGCGCGAGTTGCGGTCCCGGATCGGCGTGGCCGAGACGCTGCGGCAGTCCCTGACCGTGGCCTGGCGCAACGTGGTGCAGATCCGGCACTCGCCGGAGAAGCTACTCGACGTGATTTTGATGCCAGCGGTGTTCCTAGTGCTGTTCTTGTACGTGTTCGGCGGCGTGGTCGCCGGGAACACGCACGCCTACCTGGAGCAGTTGCTGCCGGGGCTGGTCGCCATGATGGCGATGTTCGCCACGATGGGCTTGGGAACCGGATTGTGCGATGACATCCGCAAGGGAGTCTTCGACCGCTTCCGCAGTCTGCCCATGGCCCGTTCGGCTCCGTTGATCGGCGCGGTATTGGGCGATACGGTCCGGTTCCTCGCGCTGATGGCCGTGCTGACCGGGTTCGGTACCGCCCTTGGCTTCCGGTTCCACGCCGCGCCGCTGGACATCCTCGCTGCCTACGGCCTGGCCTACCTGTTCTACCTGGGCGTGTGCTGGGTCTCGGTGCTCATCGGGCTGTCTGTCTCCTCGCCGGAGACGGTTCAGGGCGTGTCGTTTATCTGGACGATGCCGCTGACCTTCGGCAGCAGCGTGCTGCTCGCCCGCACCGCGACCATGCCCGGCTGGCTGCAGGCCTGGGCCCGGGTCAACCCGGTGACCGACCTGGCCGACTCGGTTCGGGCGCTGACCGTCGGCGGGTCGGCCGGCATGCACCCGCTCTACACGCTGGCGTGGGCGGCAGGGATCGTCCTCGTGACGTTTCCGCTGGCCATGCGGATGTACGCGCGCCGGGTGGGGTAATCACGGGGGCGCCCTCGTGCCCCGACCGTCGTGTACTGGCGCGGTCAGGGCACGAGGGTTAGCGCGTCGGTCCGGCTGAGTGCGTGGCCGTGAGCATAGGCCTCGGCCAGGCGCTCTTCGGTCATGTTGGCCCGGGCGGCTGCCTCGGCGCGGGCCAGCTCCAGGCTGCCGGCGTTGCGGAAGCCGTGCAGCGCGTCGGCGAGGCCGATCCGCTCGACCGCAAGGGGGTAGTCCCCGCGGGCGGCGGCCAGCGCGGCCAGCCCTTCGACCACGTTGGCCAGCACGGGGTTGCTGGGCAGCAGGCTGCCGCCCTGTTCGCCGATCAGGGCCAGTGCCTTCGCGTGCCAGCGGACGGCCTCGTCGAGGTCGCCTTGCTGCTCAGCCAGGCAGCCGGCCCGGCTGAAGACCGTGACGGCCGTCCCGGTCATGTCCGGTCGCCGCGGGTCCGGCTCGACGATCTCCAGGGCGCGGTCAAGCTGCCGGCGGGCCCCGCTCAGGTCGCCTTCGCGCCGGGCCAGTTCAAAGAGCTCGAGGCGGCCGTCGGCCTGATGGTCGCGCTCGCCGATGCGTTCGGCCACCTTGATGCCGTGTTCCAGCTCCGCGCGGGCGGCGTCGAACTCGCCGGCCTGGCTCAGCGCCCGGCCCAGCGAGAGGCTGATCATGTCGCCGAAGTTGCCGGCCAGGCCGTCGATCGCCTGCCCGCGGGCCTCGTTCAGCAGCCGGATGGCCTCGGTGGGAGCAGCCCGGGCCAGCGCCACGTCGGCCAGGCCGTTCAGGCACACGACCAAGCCCCACCGGTCACCGAGCTCGCGGAACGCGGTATAGCCCGCGGCCAGGGCCGCGGCGGCCTCGTCGATGTGCCCGTCGTTCAGCGCCAGGTGCCCGCCGAACACCTGGCTGGCCGCGCGCAGCCAGGGGTCGGCGCATTCGCTCATCTCGCGCAGCCCGCGCCGGGCCTCCTCGCTGTCCCCGCCGAACACCGACACCATCGGCCTGGCCAGCACCAGAAGCGGGTGATTGGCCCCGGTGGTCAGCTCCGTCACCCGCCGGGCGACCTCCGGCATCGCAGCCAGGCTGGGCGGCTGGCTTTGCCACTGGCCGGCCATCGCGATGAGCTGGCAGATGGCCCAGGCGTCGTGCAGCCCGGGTGGCGGGGCGTCGCCGGTGATCTGCGCCACCGCGGCGGCCCACTCGGCCGCCTCGGCGTCGTAGTCGCGGGTGATCCAGAACCAGGCCAGCGCGGCGATGAAGCGCAGCGCCGAGTCCTCGTCCGTGGCGGCGATGACGTGCCGGAGCGCGGCGGAGAAGTTACCGTGCTCGGCGGTCATCCGGTTCAGCCAGATCAGCTGGTCGCGCGAGCGCAGCTCGGGCTCGGCTTGTTCGGCCAGGCCCAGGAAGAACTCGGCGTGGGCGGCGCGGACCCGGTCCGCCTCGCCGGCCTCGGCCAGCCGGTCGGCCGCATAGGCCCGCACCGTTTCCAGCAGCTGGTAGCGCACCTCGTGCTCGCCGGTCGCCATGACCAGCGACTTGTCCACCAGCGCGGCGACGAGATCGATGACGTCGCGGTGGTCTCCGCCGAGCGCACAGACGTGCTCGGCGGCGGCGGGCGAGGCACCGCTGAACACTGACAGCCGCCGCAGCACCACCCGCTCGGGCTCGTCCAGCAGCTCCCAGCTCCAGTCCACCACGGCGCGCAGCGTCTGGTGGCGGGGCAGCGCGGCGCGGTCACCGACCGACAGCAGCCGGAACCGGTCGTCGAGCCGGTCGGCTACCTGGGCCGCAGTCAGCGCCCGCAGCCGTGCCGCCGCCAGCTCGATGGCCAGCGGGATGCCGTCGAGCGCCCGGCAGATCCGGACCACCGGGTCCGTGGTCGCCTCGTCCAGCGCGAATCCCGGCCGCACGGCCGCCGCCCGGTCGGCGAACAACCGGACTGCCGGGGACCGCGCCGCCTCGGTCGCGTCGGCGTCGGCGGGCGGTAGATCCAGCGATGGCACCGCGCACAGCGTCTCGCCGGTCACGCCGAGCGGCTCCCGGCTGGTGATCAGAATCCGTACGCCGGGCGCCGCTGCGAGCACCTGACTCGCCAGCTGAGCCGCGCTCGCGATCACGTGCTCGCAGTTGTCCATGACCAGCAGCAAGCGGCGGGCCGTGAGCGCGTCCGCGAGCCGGTCCAGCGGGGGCAGGGCGGCCAGCCGGGCCGCCTCGGCCGGATCCGCGGGCCAGATCGCCTCCTGCAGGCCCAGGGCGGCGAGCACGGCCTGCGGCACATCCAGTGCGTCGCGCACCGGGGCCAGCGGCACGAACCACACCCCGTCGGACAGCTCGTCCGGCCGCTGTTCGGCGAGCCAGGCCGCGACCTCGACCGACAGCCGCGTCTTGCCCGCCCCGCCCGGCCCGGTCAACGTGACCAGCCGCGCCTCGCTGAGCAGCTTGGCGACACGGCGTAGTTCCTCTTCGCGGCCGACGAAGCTGGTGAGCTGGGCGGGCAGGTTGGTCAGGCGCTGGGCTGGCGATGCGGGCCTCTCCTGGCCGGCTGGTGCGGGCGGGGTTGTTTTCGCTGGCTGTGCTGCTGGGGTGGCCGGTGCGGACTGGGCGGGCTGCGGGCGCGCGGGCTGCTTGCGGGCGGGCGACGGGAGTCGGAGCTGGGGCGGCTCGCCGCGCAGGATGGCCAGGTGCACGGCGGCCAGGGCGGGGGTGGGATCCACGCCCAGCTGATCGGCCAGCGTTCGCCGGATGTCCTCGTACGCCGCCAGCGCGTCCGCCTGTCGGCCCCCGGCCTGGAGCGCACACATCAGCTGGCCCCGCAGCCGCTCGCTCAGCGGGTGCTCGGCCGCCAGCTCCTGTAGCTCGGGCACCAGCTCGGCGCCCCGGCCCAGGGCCAGCTCGGCGTCGAGCCGGTCTTCGGCGGCGGCCAGCCGCAGCTCCGACAGCCGGGTGATCGCGGACGCGGCGAACGCGGCGTCCGCGACATCGGCCAGCGCCGGGCCGCGCCACTGGTCCAGTGCCTCGGTCAGCGTCGAGGCGGCCTCGGCCAGGCGCCCGTCGGCTAGCGCGCGGCGACCCGCGGCAACCTGCTGCTCGAAGACGCGGGCGTCCACACCCCCGTGGTCCACCACGAGCCGGTAACCGGCCGGGCCGAACTCCACGGTGTTCCGGCCGACCGCACCGCGCAGCCGCGAGACCAGCGCCTGCACCGCATTCGCCGCGTCGGTCGGCGCCTGACCGTCCCACAGGTCCTCGGCCAGCCGCTCGACCGAAACTGCCCGGCCGTCGGCGATGGCCAGCCGGATCAGCAGGGCACGCAGCCGGGCGCCGCCGACGGGCAGCAGGAGCCCGGCGTCGTCGTGGACCTCCAGCGGTCCCAGGATGCCGACCTGCACTCGCTCCTCCCTCGCGCCAGTCGTCCCTAACCATTGTCTCCCGTCAGAGACCGTAGTCAGCGCTGCCCATGGTCCAGGAGTGCCAGCGGAGCCAGGCAGCGACCTCCCAGAACTCGATCCGCGCAACTGATTCAGTACCGATCGGCGGAGTCGGCTGTTGCGGAATGGCCTACTGCCGTGCCGATCCACCAACCCGGAACCGCAAGATCGGCGGTGCACAGGCGGCTCTGGCCTGCCGAGTTCCTGATCGCCGGCGGTCGCTCGTTTGCTCTCTTATGTTGAGGGCATGGCGTATATCCCATCGGCACCGCCTCCCTTCGACCCTCAATCGCCACAGCATGGAGCATTGGTCCAGGTGGTCAGGCAGTACCGGGAGGCCGGCTGGTTTGAACACGAGGCAGGCAGCGACGAGAAGGTCGCCGAAGGAGCCCGTGAACGGTGGTGGGCCGAATGGGCGCATGAGGTCGACACGAGCAGACCGGACGACGGCATTTTCATCTGCATGGCAGACCCGCACCGGGCAAGCTGGTTCGACCCGGAGAGGGACACTTGTGCAGAGAACCGGACCTATACCGAGGTCCTGGAGGAGCTTGCCGCTCTTAGCGGGGGGACCGTCGTCATCACCGACGTGGTCGAAGACTGGGATCGTGAGCCCGGCCGCGTGTTCGTCTCGTACCGGCTGAACGGTGCGGACCAGGACATGGCTCTCCACGAATTCGACGACTGGGTTGACCCGAAGATCATCGCCCAGCTGAACGCGGCGCTCCCCGCGGAAGGCCGTCGGCTTTACGTCTTCGACGGCGGAGGCCAGGCCTTTGCTATCACCTGGGCTACGCCTGCCGAAGCAGAGTCGCTGTGTTCCCGCGGACGAGCCGCCCTTCTCGATCGGGCACCCGACGCGTGGCCAGGTATCCGCTCACAGACGTGACACCCGAACGATTCATCTGCGTTCAGGGCACAGCAACTCCCCTGACCTCGAGTCGCGCCCGGCAGGCGGGAGTGTGCACAGCTCATCTGGGGTCGGCCGCGTCGGCTGTCGTACTGCTCATTGACGGTGTTCCGGGGAACGGCCTGGACGGCGGTGGATGGACGGGTCAGGAATGGCTGTCGATGAAGCGGCTGACGGTCTGGAAGAACTTCTCCGGTTGCTCGAACTCGATCAGCTCGCCGGCGTCCTCGAAGATGACCAATTCCGCCCCGGGGACGCGGGCTGCGATTTCTTCAGACAGTGCCAGGGTCGTGCAGAAGTTGTGGGTTCCGCAGGTGACCAGGGTCGGGGTGCGGATCTCGCCAAGGCGGTCGTAGGCGTCGTGCGCGGCGATCATGTCGATGCGCTTGAGTTCTATCTCCCGGTCAGCCGGGCTGGTGGGGCTGGACGCAGCTCGTTCGATCCACTGGCTGACCCGGTCGGGGTGGTCGTGGGTGAAGCGGGGGCCGAGCAGGAACAGCGAATAGGCGCACATCAGGGTGTGCCGGTCCCACTCGGCTGCCATCTTGCGGCGGATCTCGAACTCCCGCTGTAGGAACGGGTCGAACCGCGCGAATGACGAGCTCATAGTGAGCGACCGGACGATCTCAGCGTGCTCGAGCGCGAGGTACTGCCCGATGGCGCCGCCGGTCGACGCGCCCACGACGTGCACCGGTCCGAGCCCGAGATGGTCGACCAGCGCTGCCATGTCGTCGGCGAGCTGCTGCGTCGTGTACCCGTCCTGGGCATGCGTGGTCTGCCCGGTGCCTCGCTGGTCAGGCAGGACGACGTAGTGGCGGTCGGCGAACCGGTGCACCTGCTCTCCCCAGTTCCTCCCGACTCCGCCGAGCCCGGTGATCAGCAGAACCGGCGGTGCGGACTGTTCCCCGTGAAGCTCGTAGTAGAGGGAGATTCCCTGCGTCTCCAGCGATGGCATGCTGCTCATCTCCTCAAGATATCTCGACAATCTAGTCTCTCATTGATCTAATAACTTGACGGTAGTACTAACATGAGGCTGTGTCCAGCACCCGCATGAACCGGTACGTGCCAGCCATACGGCGTTTCGCGGCCCAGTCCGTCCTGCTGCATTCGGTGATCGCCGAGGCGCTGGACCTGCACGTGACGGACCTGCGTGCCCTGTGGCTGCTCGGCGAGGCGCCCCGGACAGCCGGCGAGCTCGCCGAAGAGCTGGGCCTGACGAGTGCCGCGGTAACCGCGCTGGTCGACCGGCTGGAGCGAAACGGCTACGCCGCCCGTCAGCGCAGCAACAGGGACCGGCGCAAGGTGACGATCCAGGCCGACCCGGAACGGCTGCGCGAGGTCGACAGCCACTATCAGTCACAAGGCAAGGCGATGGCCGAAATGCTCGACTCCTACAGCGAGACAGAGTTCGCGGCGATCATCGACTTTCTCACCCGGACGGCGGACGTTCTCGCCGAGCAGGCCAGGCGAGCTCAGGATAATCATGCTCCTGCGACGTCACCGAAGGACGTCACCGACCCGGCTGCGACCACCTTAAGCTCGCCCGGCGAGTCACTCTCATGACGGGAGCCGCTTGATGCACGGATATGATCCCGCCGCCTGGACGGTGTTCTTCGCATCGCTAACCGGAGCCGCGGCAGCTCTCACCGGACTGCTGTTCGTCGCGGTGTCAATCAACCTCAGCAAAATACTCAGCGGTCAGGCCATGCTCCCCGCCCGCGCCGCGGAGACTTTGGCGGTGCTGCTATTCGTCGTGATCAGTTCCGCGCTTTCCCTCGTCCCGCAGGATCTGCGAGTGCTCGGCGCCGAGATCCTGGTCCTCGCCGTGCCCTTGACGGTGATCACGCTTCGCGACCAGTTCAAGTTCCCGCGGCAGAACCCGGATTCGCCGCTGATGTGGTCGGTTTCGCGGATGGCGTCGACCGGCACCGGGCTCGTTACGGGCACGATCGCTGGCGCCTCCCTGACCGCGCACTGGGGTGGCGGCCTCTACTGGCTCGCGTCCACCGCCCTGCTGGGCATCGTGGGTGCCGTCTACAACACCTGGGTCCTTCTGGTCGAAATCGTTCGCTAGCAGCGTGAACCACGACCGAGAGATCCCTCGACGTACGTGGCTGCCTCATGACACCGGCATAACCCAACAAGGCGACACGCGCGCCAAAGCCCGTAACTCCCGCAACTGAGATCGTTAGTCCCACGCCTCCCACTTGTCATGGGCGATGTTAGCCGGTGGGTGCCGTTGTCGGTGGTCCTAGGCTGGCTCGCCGGTGAGGAGTGCCTGGGCGCACTTGGCGAAGGCGGCGACCAGGCGGCTGCGGTCGTCGGCGCGGACGGCGAGCACGACGTGGGTCGGCTCGAGGCCGTCGAGGGGGATCGTGGTCAGGTCGGGGTGGAAGCGCTCGGCGCGCAGGCCGGCCGAGACGATGGCGACGGCCTGACCGGCGGCGATCAGCTCGACCTTGTCCTCGACGGTGTTGACGAGGGGGCCGTCGGGCGCGGGGGTGCCGTCCGGACGGGGGTCGATCCGCCAGTAGGCGTTCCAGGCCGGGTCGGGCAGCCGCGGGATGGGCTCGTCGGCGATGTCGGCCAGTGTCACCGACTCCTTGCCGGCGAGGCGGTGGTCGCCGCGGATCAGCAGGACGCGGGGGTCGTCGTACAGGATCGTGACGAGCAGCCCGCGGGTTTCGAGCGGCAGCCGGCAGATCACCGCGTCGACCTGGTGATCGAGCAGGGCCGGGCGCGGCTCGTTCCAGGGCAGGAACAGCGTGTGGACGTCCGCGTCGGCGTGTCGGCGGCGCAGTTCGCGCACGGCCGGGATGACGTCGAGTCCTCCGGTGTAGCCGATGGTGATGCGGCTGGGCGTGGCCGCCGCGCGGGTGGCGGCGGTGGCCTGCGCCGCGGATCGCAGCAGCGCCCTGGCGCGGGGCAGGAAGACCTCGCCGGCTTCGGTGAGCTCGACACCGTGCGGGGTGCGGTCGAACAGCCGGGCACCCAGGTCTTGCTCCAGGTGGCGGATCTGCCGGCTGAGGGACGGCTGGGCGACGAGCAGGGCGGCGGCGGCACGGCCGACGTGCCGGTGATCGGCGACCACGGTGAAGTACCGCACCAGCCGCAGATCAAGATCGGCATGATCCGAGGGCGACTCAGGCATATTGCAAAGCATAGCCCTGCCATGAAGCATTCGCCAGTCACAAGCATCTGAACTGTGATGATGCATAAAATGCATTGCCTTGCACAACGAGTATTGGACCGTCGGCTTCATTCCTCGCAAGCTAGAAGCGTCAGCCAAGCCGGCCCTCGCCGGCCCCAGAGCACCCGGCACATTGGCTGGTCAGAAAGCCGGACATGCCGAGTGCTGGCGACCTAAGTCGCCCGGAATCGCGAGCTCCTCGTGGAGGCATTCATGATTGTCATCACCAC
Organism: Streptosporangiaceae bacterium; assembly: GCA_030040475.1. Next base: position 8,714 of record JASHTQ010000484.1, on the reverse strand, counting down.
CCCGACCGGCCAGATCGGTCGGCAGGTACTCGGCAACGTCCGCAAGACCGGGGAGCCGGTCCGCGTCATCGTGCGCGACCCGGCCAGCCTGCCCGGGCAGGCACGCGAGCGGGTCGAGGTCGTCCAGGGATCGCACGGCGACGCCGACGTGGTCGACCGGGCGTTCGAGGGTGCCGACGCCGTGTTCTGGCTGGTTCCCCCGGACCCGCACGCCGTCACCGCCGAGGCCGCCTACGTCGATTTCACCCGGCCAGCGGCGGACGCGTTCAAGCGGCACGGCGTCCAGCGGGTGGTCGGGATCTCGGCCCTGGGCCGCGGCACTCCGGTGGCCGGCCGGGCCGGCCTGGTGACCGCATCGCTGGCGATGGACGACCTGATCGCCGCCAGCGGCGTCAGCTACCGCGCGCTGACCATGCCCTCGTTCATGGACAACCTGCTCGGCCAGGCCGAGTCAATCAAGAACCAGGGCGTGTTCCGGCTGCCGATCGACGGCGACCGCAAGCTGCCGGCCTGCGCCACCCGCGATATCGCCGCCACCGCGGCCCGGCTGCTCACCGACGACTCCTGGGACGGCACCGGGCACGTCGCGGTGCTGGGTCCCGAGGACCTGTCCGCGAACGACATGGCCCGGATCATGTCCGAGGTGCTCGGCACGCCGGTTCGGTACCAGCAGATTCCGGTCGAGGCACTGAAGAGCAGGCTGACCGGCTTCGGCATGTCCGACGCCATGGCCCAGGCCATGGCCGACATGATGACGGCCAAGAACGAGGGCCTCGACAACGGCGAGCCGCGCACCCCGGAGTCCACCACTCCCAGCACCTTCCGCCAGTGGTGCGAGGACACCCTCAAGTCGGCGGTCCAGTACTGAACAGGCCATCCGCGGGCCGGGCGGAGAACGCGTTCGAGGTCAACCTCGTCCCCGATTACCAGATCCTGCCCGACGCTGGCTACCACGTGCTGGCGTATGACCTGCGCAACCACGGCCGGCCGCAACGTCCAGGAGTGGGCCAGGAGCGTCCCCGGTTCGACGGCTACCTGGAATTCCAGCGCCGCCCCAGCCCGATGCTCGACTGGTTCGCCACACACATGTCCTGCCACACGGAAGAACCCCCGAAGGAGACCCGCGATGAGGTACGTCGCTCTGGAAGAAGCATTCTCAATTCCCGAACTGGCCGGTCACCAGCCCCCGCCGTGGACCGGCCTGGCCATGAAACGGGACTATCTGCAGGACTGGGCCTGCAAGCTGCCGGACTTCACCGAGTACCGACTGCCCGAGATGGACGAGGCGGGCATCGACATCCAGGTACTTTCTCTCACCGTCCCGGTATCCAGGCCGACATCGACCCGGCCACCGCCCGCGACGACGCCCGGCGGGCAAACGACTACCTGGCCCGAATCGTCGCAGCACATCCGGACCGGTTGGTCGGCTCTGGAAGAACTCGCCGTCGAGGTCGGCGGGCACGCCCTGCGCGTGGTCTTTGGCGGCGTGTTCGACCGGCATCCCGGCGCCACGCTGATCCTGGGGCACATGGGTGAGTTTCTGCCGTTCATGCGGAGCCGGCTCGAAGCCGTCGACGGTTTGAGCGCACCACGCTCAGCGACACCGACCGGGCGAAGATCGCCCACCTCAATGACCGGAGGCTTCTCCGTCTGTAACCAGCGCGGGACGCCGCCGGCACGACCGGGCAGGAAGGAACTCGCGAAAACGGCGCTCCGCCGCCGGCCTCCATCCGGCCAGGCCTCGGGACGCTTCCCGCCTCGCGCGTCACCGACGACATCTTTAACAGCGCCGTAAACCACCCTTCACCGTCTCGCCCGCAACACGTCCACCATCGATCCTGAAGGAGCAAAGGTGAAAATCAACCAAATTTCCGGCTTCGGTCCAGTCATCCGGAATCGCGAGGCAGCCGAGAAGCTGTACGTCGACGACCTGGGAATCACGTTCGAGCAGGTCTACGAGGACTACCGGTTCACCGAGCAACTGGCTGGGGCCCGGCACTTCTCGCTCATGCCTCTCGCCAGGTTCGCACGGGCCATCTTCGGCACGCCAACGTGGCCGGAGAACCTGATCGTTCCCCAGGCGTGGATCGAGTTCGATGTCGACGACGTCGAGGCGGCCACCAGCGAGCTCGCGGACCGCGGCTATGACCTCCTGGTCCGTGCCCGCAACGAGCCGTGGGGACAGGTCGTCACCCGCTTTCTCACGCCCGAGGGCATGGTAGTGGGCATCGTCCACAATTCCTGACCCGAGCATCCTCGGGTAGCCCGGCACCCATTCGCCTGGCTACCCGAGGCGAGCCAAACCCCTGGGCAAGGCTGCTGACCGTTTCCCTTTGCGTGCGGCGTGTGGCACGACCGCCCGCAGGCCGACCTGGCCGCGCCGATCGGCCGGATCCGCGAGCCGCTTCGGTCGGAGCTGCCCTGAAGCCAGCGGTCGCCGCGTAGCCGCCGACTGGCTCGCCAACGCAGATAAGGAGCACTCACATGCCAGCAAACACCACCACCACCGAGCCCCACGCCGGACGGGTAGCGCTGGTGACCGGAACCTCCCGGGGCATCGGCCAGGCCATAGCCGTAGGTCTCGCCGAACGCGGAGCACGCGTCGTTCTCGCGGACCGTAGCAATGCGAGTGAGACGATCGCCCTTATCGGCGGCACGGGCCACGATGCGATTCCGGTGACGCTCGACGTCAGCGATCGGTCTTCGATCGAAACGAGTACCGGCACCGGGGCTTGATGTGGACTGATATCTTGGTTTCCAGTATATTGGCGGGATGGCTGGCAGGCCCATGACCGGGCAGGCGTTCTTCGTGCTCACCGCGCTGGCCGATGGCCCGCGGCATGGGTACGGCATCGTGCGCGAGGTGGAAGAGCTGTCGCTGGGCCGGGTCCGGCTGAAGATCGGCAGCCTGTACGGGGTGCTGGACCGGCTCGCCGCCGGGGGGCTGATCGAGCCTGACCGGGAGGAGGCGCACGACGGCCGGTTGCGCCGCTATTACCGGCTGACCCCGGACGGGCGTGGCGCGCTGGCTGAGGAGGCCGAGCTCCGCGCCGCCACCGCCCGGGTGGTGCGGGCCAGACTGGGCCTGACGGGCCCGGCGGCAGCGGGGACAGCCGGGTGAGCGGCGACCTGGACCTGGAACAGCGCTACCGGCGGGTGCTGCGGCTGCTGCCCGGCTACTACCGGAAGCAGTGGGAAGAGGACATGGTCGCCACTCTTCTGGACGGCTGGCTGACCGGCGACCCGGAGGCGGACGAGTATGTCGGTACGGCGGCCAGGCCCGGATGGGCGGAGGTGGCCAGCGTGGCCGGCCTGGAGCCGCCGCCAGTTCGGGCTCCCCGCGGCGCCCGCGAGGCTGATAACCGCGTTGCCCGGCGGCGTCTGGCCCACGGCGTACTACGTGGTCAACGGCGCCTGGATCGTGATTTTCGTGACGCTGGCCGTCGGGCATTACCGCACCGCCCGGGTCCTCGCGGTGCTGGCCATCGTCCCCGGCCTCGTCGCTCTCGTGCAAGCTCAGCTCACCGGCATCATGCCGGCGCCGTTCGGGTCGTGGGCTTTCTGGGTCCTGCTCGATCTTGTCCCGGTCGCGGCCATGACCGCGTTCCACCGGGACGCCCCGCCGGCTGCGCGCTGGCCCTGGCTGCTGGCACTGCCCGCGGGCTACGTCCTGGTATTCGGGCCGCTGCTAGTCCTGCAGGCGACCGGAAACTTCGCCTGGCTGCCGGACTTTGCCGGGCTATGCTGCCTCCTGGTTGCCCTCGCCTGCCTGGCGCACGCACCCAGGGCCTGGTCCCGCCAGACCGGTGGCTCGGGCGCGTGGGCGCTGACCCTGACGCTGCTCGGCGCTATCGCCGGGGTGTACCGGATCATCACGCTCGGCAACTACCAGGCTGCCACCATGCCCCAGCCGCACCATCTGCGGTCACCGATCATCCTGCAAGACATGCACATCCAGCAGCCCCTGCCAGCCGGCGGCTGCCCGGCCGGCTGGGCCACGCTCCCCGGGGGGCCGACCCCCGGCCAGTGCTACCACCGGGCCGGCACGCCGGTAACGATCACCTCCGCAGCAGTCTCCGCGGTCTTCTCATTCCGGCCGCCCACGGCCGCAGGACAGCAGGCAGCACCCGTCCAGTACGGATTCTGGATCACCCTGGACGCTGCCGACGTGTCGGCGCTGGCAGCAGTCATCCCGACGGCTTCTGGGCCCCAGGGTCCTCCCGCCGCCAGCGTTGTCACCTCGGCGGCCACCATTCCCGCCATCAGCGTTGCCGGCCGTACCTGGGTCCTGCTCGGCTTCGCGACCCGGTTCGCGGGCCGGGAGTTCGAAGCCACCCTGCCCAGCAGGACTCAAGCTCTTCAGCGCATGCTGGCCGCATCCGGCCGAGGCGGGAGGCACCATGGTTTGTCCCGGGGACCTGGTCGGCCCGCGCAGACGCGGGGGCACCTACCTGCACGATCCTTCGCCCAGACCCAGGCTCTCGCCGAAGGGCCAGCAGCGAAAGGGCACGCCAGGAATGGATCCTCGTGCGCGCCGCCTCGGCGTCGCGGTCGCCGGGGCGGTCACGCTGAGCACGGCGGACTTGCGGAGCACCCGATCGCGCGGCTCGATTGGCGGGCCACTGACGGGAGCCGCGGCTGCTGAGCCGGATCGGCTTACCGGAGTTGCTCTGGGCGTTACCGTCTGGTCTCGGCGGCGGCCGCCTGGGTTGGTCCGGCAGTCTGGGTTGGTCCGGCAGTGCCGAAGATGCGCCGGTAGGAGTCTTCGCCGTAGCTGGTCGGCAGCGGCTCGCCCGCTGTCAGCCGGAACGTACGCCGCCCGTCCGGCTGCCGCTCCGCACGCAAGAATAGGGCGTTGTCGTCGTGCTGGGTGTACAAGCTGTGCGCGAGGTCGTACATGTGGGTGACGAAGAAGACCTTGATCTGCTTGCGGAGCATCGCCCTCACGACCTGCCGGGCGATCTCCGAGCCTTCGCGCTCGTTGGTCGAGGCGAGCGACTCGTTACACAGCAGGATCGAATGGCGCGTGATCTGGTCGGCAATCGTGCTCATCCTGCTGAGTTCCTCGTCGAGCTTCCCGCTTTCCATCGTGGCGTCCTCCTCGCGCTTGTAGTGGGTGAAGACGCCGTTGCAGACGTCGGCGCGGAATGACCGGGCACCGACGAACATGCCTGCCTGCATCATCAGGTGGGCGAGGCCGAGGCTGCGCAGCAGGGTGGACTTGCCGCCCTGGTTGGCGCCGGTGATCATTACCAGCGACTTGCCATCGGCATTCACGTCATTGGCGATAATCCGGTCTTCGAGGTGGAGCGTCAGGCCGACGTCATAGAGCCCCTGCGCGGTGAGGACGAGCTGGCCGGCGGCGAGCGGCTCCGGGAAGCAGACAGGCTCCTGTTTCCCGGTGAGTATGTCGTTCAGGTTGAGACAACCGAGGTAGAAGGCGAGCTCGAGCCGCAGCATGCCGAAGAAGCTCTTGACGTGGTCGGCCGACTGCGCGACCGAGTCCGCGACCTGGTTCATGCCTCTTCCCTGGATCTGCTCCAGCGCCTTGAAGCCGTTCTCGTCGCGGGGAGGGATCGTAAAGCTGTAGCTGGCTGAGCGGTTCCCGAACGGCAGCCGCTCGGTCCAGCGCTGCTCGCGTGGTGTCCGGACGACGTAGCGGCGACCCCTGAAGCCCTTGCCGAGTCCGGCGCTCTCGAATAGGCCGCGCTTGAACTCCAGCTCACGCAGGTGATGCTCGACTGCCTGCAGGTAGCCGTCTGCGAGCTCATCGGCGAGCATGGCGAAGAACCGCGTGAAGCCTTCGGAACGGAAACTCCCGGCCTGCTCCCCGGCGATCTGCCGCAGCCGTCTGAGCACGCCGACCTGGAGTTTCAGCACCTGCACCGAACGGCTGAGGATCCGATCGGGGCTGGCGAGGGACCACAGGCCGCCGACCGTCCGCTCATTTTCGAGCGCTTCGACCGCGAGCTGGTAGAGCTGGCGGATGACCTCGGGGTGCTCGAGGCAGTCCGCGAGGACGTGTTGCCTGTAGACGACTGCGTCCGGGTCGGTCAGGCTCGACAGGACGGCCCGCTTGGCCATCTCGAACAAGAACTCATCGCCGGCCGCCATCGCGTTCCACAGCGTCTGGAGTTCGAGGTCTTGCGTGAGCACCGCGTCGTTTCCTGTCGGGGCGAGCGGTGAGCTGGGCTCTCGCTGCCGCTCACGGTTCCGCCTGACGTTGGTGATCGCGAACACGTCGCCGCTCATCATCGCGTCGAAGATCGCGTCTCGCAGCTCCGGCTTGACGGCGAAGTCCTGGTCTTTGTGCAGCAGGAAGACCTTCATCAGTCGATCCGCTCCAGCAGGCACTCATAGGTGAGGCCGTACTTCTCGGCGATCGCCCAGGCATAGGCGAGCCCCTCGGCCGGCCTGCGCAGTACCTTGAAGGTCCGCTCGGCCGCGTTCCCGGCGGCGATCTGGCTGACCATGCTCACCGTCGCCGCGCTGAGGGAGGCGATCTCGTCGACGAATGTGACGTAGACGCCCAGGCAACCGAGGTCGAGGATCCGGCGCATCACCTCGGTGCCGACGAACAGCGCGTCGTTCAGCGTGGTCGAGTTGAAGCTCTCGTTCATCACGATGACGCTGTCCGCGGTCGCCTGCTGGAGGATCTTATGCACCCGGACGAGCTCCTCCTCAAACTTGCCCCGGAGCGTCTCGATGTCCTCCTCCTTCTCGAAGTGCGTGTAGATCCAGTCGGGCAGGAACAGCCGCGCGCTGCTGCCTGGGACGGGCAGGCCGAGGCTGGCCAGGTAGTGCAGCTGGCCGAAGGTGCGCGCGAAGGTCGTCTTGCCGCCGTTGTTCGGGCCGCTGACCACGAAGATCCGCTCGGGCCCCTCCAGGTGGAAGTCGTTGGTGATGACCGTGCCGTCGGCGGGCACCAGTTTGTTCGCCAGCGCGAGATCGAAGGTGTCCTCGACGGCAATCTCCTTCGAGCGATCCGAGACGTGCGGGTAACAGAACGGCAGGCCGGCCGCCTTACAGCGGCCGATCAGCTCGAGGTAGGCGAGGTAGAACTGCACCTCGCGATCGAACCGCGCGATCTTCTGGTCGAGGTAGTCCCGGTGGCGGGTGCAGTAGCTGGCAAGCGTGCCGAACACGTCCGGGTACAGCTTCGCCACCAGGTCGATGATCCGGGCCTCGACGTGGTCCATCTCCGCGTATTCAGGGAGCCTCACCAGGTAGCTCTTCACCGCGCCCTGCTTGAACTTCACGAACGTCTGCTCGACCTCGGCGCCATAGTCCGGCTCACCTTCGTAGCGGCTGACCGTGACCCGTGGTCCCTGGATCCGGAGGGCGTACCGGATCTGCGCAAGCGCGTCCTTCAGCGCCTGTGTCTCGGTGTCCAGCGAGGTGAAACGCTCGGAGCCTGCGTACCCGGCGAGGTAGCTGCGGAACCGGCGGAATCCGCGCGAGGTCACGTCGCGCCCGGCAAGCTCCTCGGCCAACGCTCGCACCGCTGTGCAGTACATCTCGGCCGCGTCCAGGAACCAGGCCTGCTTCTGCAGCTGGTAATGGAGCTTGCGCACCTGCTCGAGGTGCTGGCGCATTTGCCGCATCGTCTCCGCGAATCTGGTGACCGGCTCGAGCGCGTCGCGCATCTCCAGATCGCGCAGAACCTCATGCCGGTACCGGACGGCGTCGACCTCGTGCAGCGGCGTATAGAAGAGCGATTTCAGCTCGTACTGCTCACGCCCCGCGGTCATCGACTCCAGCAACTGATCCAGATTCAGGTCGGCGAAGAAGTCCGGCTCCTCCGGCCCGCCGAGGTCGGAGCCTGCCGCTGGCTGCTCGAAGAGGATGCTCTCAAAGCGCATTATGGCCGTCTCCGGGCGCGACCCCGTGCCGACGAAGGCTCCGTCCGCAGCGAGAGGCGCGCCGGGTCCAGGCAGGTCAGAAGTCATCGTCAGCTTCCACCGGTACGAGAACGGTAGAAGCCGTCAGCCGTAGCGGCAATTCCAGGCGGGCTTCATCGCCTCCATACATTGTACCGTGCGCCCGAGTGCCATACCTGCCTGGCCGCTGCTGCCCTCGATCTCGTCGGTCTGCAGCCGCAGCGTGGTGCCGCCGGGCTCTGGCTGCCTGCGGGCTGGCGAATCGCCGGGCTGTGTGCCAGCGGGTGATCAGGAGGTGTCGTGGTCTGGGTGTGCCTGGCGGGTGGCGCGGTCGGCGGCCGGGTTGTGGCCGGCGGCTGGCGCTGCGGTCTGGCCGTGCGTGGGTGTGCTGTGCAGGCATGTGGCCATGCAGCACAAGACGATGGCTGCGGTCACCGGCACGGTCCAGCTGATGTGCTCCCCGAGCAGCAGCGCCGACCAGCCGACGGCCAGGAAAGGCTGGGCGAGGTTGAGCTGGCCGATCCGGGCGGTCCCCCCGGCCGCCAGCCCCCGGTACCAGGCCAGCGATGCCGCGAACATGCTGATGACGCCGACGTAGCCGAGCCCGGCCCACGCCGAGGCGGGAATCGGGGCAGCGGGGCGGGTCAGCACCGCGGCGGCCAGCAGCGGGACGGCTGCCGGGGCCAGCAGGAGCATCGCCCAGCACAGCGCGGGGATCGCTCCGATGCGCCTGGCTGCCCGGGCGCCCTCGACGTAGCCGACGGCGCAGGCCAGCACGGCCGCGGCAAGCCACAGGTCACCGATGCGGGCGCTGGCGCCGCCGCTGGTGGCCGC
>JASHTQ010000483.1 GCA_030040475.1 Streptosporangiaceae bacterium | reverse complement strand
TTGGAAAGGAAGATCGCCATCAGCACCCCGGCCGCGATCGCGCCGGTCAGGTAGGAGCCGAGCGGCTGGTAGCCCAGGGCGAAGCCGACCGCGATCGGCGCCATCACCGCGAGCAGGCCAGGGGTGACAAGCTCGCGCAGCGAGTCCCTGGTGACCAGGTCGATCACCCGGCCGTACTCGGGCTTCTCGGTGTAGTTCAGGATCCCCGGGTGGGTGCGGAACTGGTTGCGGACCTCGAGCACCACCCCCTGCGCCGCCCGGCCCACCGCCATGATCAGCAGGCTGGCGAACAGGAACACCACCGCGGCGCCGATGATGACGCCGACCAGGACGTTGGGCTGGGCCACGTCCAGGTTGAACGTGCCGGCCGCCTTGCCGGTCAGCGCCGCGGTGACCTGGGTGCGGAACGAGCCGAACAGCGCGGTCGCGGCGAGCACCGCGGTCGCGATCGCGATCCCCTTGGTGATCGCCTTGGTGGTGTTCCCGATCGCGTCCAGGTGGGTCAGGGCCTGCGCGGCGTCGCCCTCGATGTCACCGGACATCTCCGCGATGCCCTGCGCGTTGTCGGTGACCGGGCCGAAGGAGTCCATCGACACGATCACGCCGACCGTGGTCAGCAGGCCGATGCCCGCCATCGCCACCGCGAACAGCGCGACGGTGGCGTTGCCGGTGGCGAGCAGGTAGGCGCAGAACACCGCGGCGGCGATCAGCAGGGCGGAGTAGACGGCGGACTCCATGCCGGTCGACACGCCGGACAGGATGACGGTGGCCGGCCCGGTCTCCGAGCTCTGCCCGATGTCGCGGACCGGCCGCCTGCCGGTCTCGGTGAAGTACCCGGTGAGCAGCTGGATCGCGCTGGCCAGCACGATGCCGATCAGGATCGCGACGAACGCGATCACCCGCGGGTCGCCGCTGAAGGCCGAGATGCTCGGCTGCGCGATGCCCTTGAGGCTAGCGAAGCGCGCCGGCAGGAAGGTGAAGCAGGCGATGGCCACGCCAATGGCCGAGATGACCGCGGAGATGAAGAAGCCGCGGTTGATCGCGGTCATCCCGCTGCGGTCACCCCTGCGCGGCACGACCGAGAAGATCCCGATGATCGCGGTGAGGATCCCGATGGCCGGGATGATCAGCGGGAAGACCAGGCCGTCGTCGCCGAACGCGCTCTTGCCCAGGATCAGCGAGGCGACCAGCATGACCGAGTAGGACTCGAACAGGTCCGCCGCCATGCCCGCGCAGTCGCCCACGTTGTCGCCCACGTTGTCCGCGATCGTGCCGGCGTTGCGCGGGTCGTCCTCCGGGATGCCCTGCTCGACCTTGCCGACCAGGTCCGCGCCGACGTCGGCCGCCTTGGTGTAGATGCCGCCGCCGACCCGCATGAACATGGCGAGCAGCGCGGCGCCGAAGCCGAAGCCCTCCAGCACGTCCGGGGCGTTGCCCCGGTAGCACAGCACCACGATCGCCGCGCCGAGCAGGCCGAGCCCGACGGTGAACATGCCGGCCACGCCGCCGGTCCGGAACGCGATCCGCATCGCGGGCCGCTCGCCGCCCTCCCGCGCCGCGGCGGCCACCCGGACGTTGCCGCGCACGCACAGCGACATGCCGGTGAACCCGGTCAGCCCGGAGAACAGCGCGCCGATCAGGAAGAAGATGCTGCGCCCCCAGCGCACGCCCTCCCCGTCCGCGGGCAGCAGCAGCAGCACGAAGAAGATGACGACGACGAACACGCCGAGGGTCCTGAACTGGCGGCGCAGGTACGCCGCCGCGCCCTCCTGCACGGCGCGCGCGATCTCCTGCATCCGCTGGGTGCCCTGGCTGGCCGCGAGCACCTCCCGCGCCAGCGTGCCCGCCACCGCCAGGGCCAGCAGCCCGACGACCGCGACGATGACAACCCAGGTCAGGTTGGAGCCGCTCACGCTGACGGGATTCGCCGCCAGCGCGGGGACGAGCCTGGACATTCGACCTCCTGGAGCTCCGAACGGAAGGTGTGCCGATCGGCGAAGAAACAGTGGGCGGGAGTCTACGCACGCCCGAGCCGAACCATGAAGACCGGGCGATTCCTAACAGTAACGTAACTCTGTCGTTACCTTGACGAGAGGCGGGCGTGACGGGGCCAGGCAGCGCCGCTGGTGGCGGCGCTCCCCCGGTGCTGGCGCGAGGCGCTGCTCAGCCGGTTGCCGAGGCCGACGGCCAGCTCATCTGGACGCTCACCCCGGAACTCGTCGACGAGACGCGCACGTCATCGGCCAGCCCGGAGATCACGGCCAGCCCGAACCCGGCCGGGATCGCCATCCCGCCGTCGTCACCGGCGTCCTGGGCCGACTGGGGCGCGCTCGCGCCGTTGGCGGCGGGCTCCGCGGCTAGCGCCTCACCCTGCGTTCCGGTCGGCGCACCGGACGGGCCGGGAGCGGAGTCGCGGACGACGACCACGAACCGCTCGCCCTGGTCGGTCATCTCGATCCTGACCGGCTCCGCCGGACAGTGCCGCCGGTGTGCCTCGACCGCACGAGAGCAGGCCTCGCCGACGGCGAGGCGCACCTCGTCAAGCAGCGCTTCGTCCACGCCGCTGCGCCGCGCGACCGCGGTGGCGACGAGCCGCGCGGTACGCACGTGCGCGGGCAGCGGCGTGAACGCTACCTCGACCGTGGCCATGTCTGCCAGGCCCGGCCGGGGTTACTTCTCGGACTTCTTGGCCGCGATGGCCGCATCCACGGTCCCGTGGATGCCGAACACCTTCGTCAGCCCGGTGATCCTGAAGATCTTGAGTATGCGCTCCTGCGTGCACACCAGATCGAGGGATCCGTCGTGCGCGCGCACCCGCTTCAGCCCGCCGACCAGCACGCCGAGACCGGTCGAGTCAAGGAACTCGACCTTCTCCATGTTGACGACGAGCTGGTAGTTGTTCTTGTTCACAAGGTCGATGAGCAGCTCACGGAGCCGCGGGGCCGTGTAGACGTCGATCTCGCCCTCGACGTCGACGACCTCGATGCCGTCCTTGTTGTAGTGACCCAGCTTCAGATCCACAAATCCTCCAGCGCCATGCATGGCGTCATCTCAGCGTCCCGCCCCGGCACCCGGGCTATCGTAGCCGCAGCCGACGGCGATCCTCTGCCGCATTCAACCACGCTCTGATGTCATGTCTATACGAAATCATGCCTCCGGGCATCCCCCAACGGATGTCACACTTTAACCCTGTGGCCACCATCACGCCCGTACCCCCGGTCCTGCCGCGGCCTTCCGGGGCGGTCGACGACGATCACGCCATGGCGTCCGCCCTGGCCGACAACCGCGCCCTGGTCATCCTGCTGGAAACCGTCCGGGCGGGCAGGCCGGTGCACGTCGAGTACATCCCGGCGCGCCGCGGCCGCGCCGGGGACTGGCCGGAGTGGGTGCCCGGCGCGCTGCTCGACGCCTGGGGCGCCCGCGGCATCCGGGCGCCGTGGTCGCATCAGGTTACCGCCGCGGACCACGCCAGGGCCGGCCGGAACGTGATCGTGTCCACGGCGGCGGCATCGGGGAAGTCGCTCGGCTACCTCATGCCCGCGCTCACGTCGGTGCTGTCCGGGAACACCGCGCTCTATATCGCGCCGACCAAGGCGCTGGCGGCGGACCAGCTCGCGTCGATCCGCTCGCTCGGCCTGCCCGGGCTGCAGGCGGCCTGCTTCGACGGCGACTCGAGCAGGACCGAGCGCGACTGGGCGCGCAGCCACGCGAGGTACCTGCTCACCACGCCGGACATGCTGCACTGCGCGCTGCTGCCGGGGCACAACCGCTGGTCGGGATTCTTCAGCCGGCTGCGGTACGTGATCATCGACGAGTGCCACGGGTACCGGGGAGTCTTCGGCTCGCATGTCGCGCACGTGCTGCGGCGGCTGCGCCGGGTGGTGGCGCACCACGCGGGGTCGGACCCGGTGTTCGTGCTCACCTCGGCCACCATCGGCTCGCCCGCGGCCTGCGCCAGGCTGCTGACCGGGCTGGACGCCGAGGAGGTCACCGAGGACGGGTCGCCGCGCGGGCCGCTCGCCTTCGCGCTGTGGGAGCCGCCGCTGGAGACACCGCCGGCCGAGGCTCGCGGCGAGGCGGGCTCGCGGCTGCGGCGCACCGCGACCGCGCACACCGCGGACCTGCTCGCCGCCCTGGTCAGGGAGAAGGTCCAGACGCTCGCCTTCATCCGCTCCCGCCGCGGCGCCGAGGCGGTCGCGATGGCGGCCAGGCGCCAGCTGGAGTCGGCGCCGGAATCGGCCGAGGCGCCGGGGGGGCCGGAGCCGCCGGTGGCCGCGTACCGGTCGGGGTACCTGCCCGAGGACCGGCGCCGGCTCGAGGCCGCGCTCAGCGAGGGCAGCCTGGTCGGGCTCGCCACCACCACCGCGCTCGAGCTCGGCGTGAACATCACCGGCCTGGACGCCGTCTTGATCGCGGGCTGGCCGGGCACGTTCGCCTCGCTGTGGCAGCAGGCCGGGCGGGCCGGACGCACCGGGCGCAGCGCGGCCGCGGTCCTCATCGCGCGCGACGATCCGCTCGATACCTACCTGGTCCGGCACCCGGAGATCCTGCTGCGGCACCCGGTGGAGGCGACGGTGCTCGATCCGGCCAACCCGTACGTGCTGGCACCGCATCTGTGCGCGGCCGCGGCCGAGCTCCCGCTCACCGAACGGGACCTGGATACCTTCGGCCCGGCCGCCCGGCCGGTCGTCGCCGAGCTCACCGGGTCGGGCCGGCTGCGCAAGCGCGCGGATTCCTGGTACAGCATGCGCCGGTTCTCCAGCGCCCCCGGCGGCCTGCGCGGTGCCGGGCTGGCCCCGGTCCTTGTGGTGGAGGAGGCGACGGGGCGGCTTGTCGGCACCGTGGACGAGCCGTCCGCGCAGCTGCTTGTCCATGACGGCGCCGTCTACCTGCACCAGGGCGAGAGCTACCTGGTCCGGCGGCTCGACCTGGACGACAGGGTCGCGCTCGTCGAGCCCGGCGATCCCGGCTACGTCACCACCGCGAGGGACACCACCGAGGTCGAGGTCCGCGCCGCCCGCGAGCGGATGAGCTGGGGCGAGGCCGAGATCGGGTTCGGCGACGTCCAGGTGACGCGCCAGGTGGCCGGCTACACCATGCGCCGCCCCGACACCGGCGCCCCGGTCGGCGAGGAGCCGCTTGACCTGCCGCCGCGGCACCTGCTGACCCGGGCGGTATGGATGAGCGTCTCGGCGGCGCAGCGCGAGGCGCTCGCGGCCGCGGGCGTCGACCTGGCCGGCGCCGCGCACGCCGTCGAGCACGCCTGCCTCGGCCTGCTGCCGCTGTTCGCCACCTGCGACCGCTGGGATGTCGGCGGCGTGTCCGCCGACCTGCACGCCGCGACCGGCCGGCTCAGCGTGTTCGTCTACGACGGCCACCATGGCGGCGCCGGCTTCGCCGAGCGAGGCTTCCGGGCGGCAGCCGAATGGCTCGAGGCAACCAGGCAGGCCATCGCCGGCTGCGACTGCGAGGCGGGCTGCCCCTCCTGCGTTCAGTCGGCCGGATGCGGCACCGCCAATCACCCGCTGTCGAAGAAAGGCGCCGTCGCCCTGCTTGACGTGATCCTGGCCGGACTGCCCGGCCAGGCGGACTACACCGACCGCAGGAGATGAGCCGCCACGGCCAGATGTGTCCAGGTGGCCGAGGCCGTTCGTATCGCGCCGTGTTCGCCGTGAGCGTGATGCGCCCATGCGTCCCGTTTCGCCGGCGCTGCTTCAAAAAAGCTGATACCCACGGTAGTCATCGGGCTCAAGACCTGTTCATGCGCATGCCGCATATGTTGTAATTTTCATTGGCTGACTCTGCATCGGGCCTCGGGGCCGTAGACACTTGTGGTCAATACGGCACCCGTGGTCGATACTGAAGCCCAATGCAGATAAGCTTCCTGAAAGGACGGAACCGGCCTCCCCCCCCAGGGCCGGACCGTACGCGGCCCCCGCTCTCCCCCCCGGCGGGGGCCGCCCCTTTGCCCGGGACAAGTCGAGCCACCAGTCAGCGACATGTGACCCCCTCGACTGATTGAGATCACGAATCGGTCACACGCCAGGTCTTTTCAGCTCGGCGTTTTCGTCGTAGAACGGTGGTACGGACGTTGGAGCGTCCGGGCACGGCAGCCGGGTACCCACGCGCGACCAGCCGCGGGAGGCGTGTCAGGCCAGGTCAGGACGTTATTCGTCGCCGCGAGGCGACGAGCGGCCTGCGTGGCCGACAGAGAAGGTGCACGCTTGGTAGCCCGGTATGACGTGGATTCGCGGCGGCGCCCCCCTGGGGGCGCCGTTGCTATGCGTAAACCGCGCCCTGGATCATGCCGAGCGCGGCGCATCATGTACTCTGCGTTCTCGGTGGTGCCGTGGCATGGGTCGCGCGGTACCCGGGGTCCCTTTCATGCCTGGCGCCGACCCGAGCGTGTCATGCGGTGCGCCGAGCGTGAAACGCCGTTCCCGCACCGAGATGCTGCCATGATGACGACTAACCACGTTAGCCTTGGGCTTTGGCCAACAAGCGGTAGACCCGCGGGAAATCGGGGCCGCGGGCCCGCTTAGCGCGGGCCGCCTGGAGCGGATAACCGCCCGCACGATGGAGAGGGACTCGATGGTCCGCAGCGACACGCCGGAACCCGCCGGCGGCAACCAGACACTTGGGGATCTCGTCAACGCGGCGGCTAAGGACGTCTCGCAGCTCGTCAGGTACGAGATCGACCTGGCCAAGACCGAGCTGCGGGGCGATATGAGGCGGGTCGGGCTGGCCGCCGCGCTCGGCGGCATCGCGGTCTTCGTCGTGTGCCTGGTGCTCGTGCTGTGCTGCTTCGCCTTCGCCTACGGGCTGGTCGCGGTCGGCATCGTGGAGTGGGCCGCGTTCCTCATCGCCGCCGGGGCATGCGTGCTGCTGGCAGGCTCGGCGGTCGGGATCGCGGTGCTGAAGCTCCGGCATCTGTCGGGCCTGCGCCGGACGCGCAAGTCGGTCACCGAGGGAATCGGCATGCTGCGCCGGGCCGATGTCGATGCACGCCACCCCGAGGTCAGCAGCGACGGCCAGCGGCCGGAGATCGCCGGCAGCAGCCCGAGATGAGGTGAGCACGATGATGGCAGCCGCGGATTCGGCTGTCCAGATCAGCGGCCCGTGGGCGCACCGGTCGGTCAGCGCCAACGGAACCCGGTTCCACGTCGCCGAGGCCGGCGACGGGCCGCTGGTGCTCTTCCTGCACGGCTTTCCCGAATTCTGGTGGACCTGGCGTCACCAGCTCGCGTCGCTGCCCGGCGCGGGCTTCCGCGCCGTCGCGGTGGACCTGCGCGGGTACGGCGGCAGCGACAAGCCGCCGCGCGGCTACGACCTCGTCACCGCCGCGGCCGACGCGGCGGGGCTGATCCGCGCGCTCGGCGAGGCGAACGCGGTCGTGGTCGGCCATGACTGGGGCGGGCTGATCGCCTGGACGCTGGCCACCTACTCACCGAAGGTGGTCAGGCGGCTCGCGGTGGTGTCGATGGCCCACCCGCTGCGGATGCGGTCCGCGGTACTCACCAACGCGTTCGGCCAGGGCAGGCGCAGCGGATACGCGCTGGGGTTCCAGCTGCCGTCCCTGCCCGAGCGCCAGCTCGTCAGGGACGGCGCCGCCCGGGTCGGCCGGATGCTGGAGAAGTGGTCCGCGCCGGGCTGGCCCGACCGTGAGACCGAGCAGATCTACGCCCGGGCAATGCGGATTCCTTCGGTAGCGCACTCGGCGCTTGAATATCACCGCTGGCTCGCCCGCAGCGGGGTGCGGCCCGACGGCGTCCGCTACGCGCGGCGCATGCGGACGGCGATCCAGGCCCCGACGCTGCACCTGCACGGCTCCGTCGACAGCTGCGTGCTGCCGCAGACCGCGCGTGGCTCGGGCCGCTACGTCGAGGGGCCCTACCGCTGGCACGTGCTCGACGGCGTCGGGCACTTCCCGCACGAGGAACGGCCGGACGCCTTCGACACCGAGCTCCGCGGCTGGCTGGCCGATCCGGAACCGGATCGTTGAGCCGAGACCGCGATGCCGCGGGCCGGCCGCGGAACGCGCGCCCGCGCGACGCGCTCGGCCGGCCGCTGGCCCGTGGCCAGGAACCGGGCGCCGACTGGGAACCGATCCCCGACGACCTGGCGCTGACCGGCGCCGATGCGGTCCGGCTCGCCGACCGGCTGCTCCGCGCGGGCCGCGGCTTCCCCGCGCATGAAGTCCTTGAAGCGTCGTGGAAGTCCGGCCCGGTCGGCGAGCGCGACCTCTGGCAGGGCCTGGCACAGATCGCGGTCGGGTACACGCACGCGGGCCGCGGCAACGCTCGCGGCGCGGCCACGCTGCTGCGCCGCGGCGCCCAGCGGGCCCGGGGCTACCGGAGCGGGGTCGGCGACGACGGTCCTTACGGGATCGACCTGCCTGCCGTGCTCGCGGCCGCGGAGGACCTGGCCGCGCGCATCGAGCGGGACGGGCTCGCGGGTATCTCGCCCGCGGACCTGCGGCCGCGGCTGACCCGCGGCTAGTCTGGCCCTGGTTAATCGCAGCCCTGGTTAATCGCAGCCCTGGGTCGAGACGGGCGTGGTGTCCTGCTCGCCGGCCCTGGCGTCCGCGGACACCTCGGACGCGGTCAGCGCGAAGCCGGTGTCGGAGACGCCGACCGCCGCGGCGAACACCACCCCGTCGACGGTGCCGTCGGGGGAAAGCAGCGGGCCGCCCGAGTTGCC
>JASHTQ010000048.1 GCA_030040475.1 Streptosporangiaceae bacterium | reverse complement strand
CGCACGGCCGGCGGCCGCCCGGTGTCGGCGGCCGCCCGGCGCAGGTCCGCGACCAGGGCGGGGAGCGACAGCCAGCGGTGCGCGCCGTCGGCGACGCGCTCGATCGGGACGTCGTCCCCGGCGAGCTCACCGAGGAACCGGGACGGGCGCTCCTCGGTGTCCTCGCCGCCCGCCGCGGTGACGACGAGCAGCCGCCTGGCCCGGGTGACCGCCACGTAGAACAGCCGGCGCTCCTCGGCGAGCAGCTTGGCGGACAGCATCGCGGCGTCGACGGCGGGCGCGGCGGGCTCGGCCGGGGCTTCCGTCAACTCATCGACACCGAGGAGGGAGCCCCGAAGCCGCAGGTCGGGCCAGGTGTCCTCCTGGACGCCCGCGACGATCACCACGTCCCACTCCAGGCCCTTGGACCGGTGCGCGGTGAGGATGCGCACGCAGTCCTCGCGGACGGCCCGGTCGGCCAGGGTGTCGCCGGCGATCTCCTGGCCGGTCAGGCTGTCCGCGAACAGGCCGGGCGCGCCTGGCGGCATCGTGTCGGCGAAGTGCGCGGCCCGGTCGAACAGGGCGAGCACGGCGTCCAGGTCCCGGTCGGCGGCCGCGCCAGCCGGGCCGCCCGCCGCGCTGACCCGCTGCCACTGCTCGGCGAGCCCGGAGGCATCCCAGATGGCCCACAGCACGTCCTCGGCGGTGCCGCCCGCCTTGATCTCGGCGGTGGCCGCGGCGAGCAGGGCCGCCACCCGGCGGGCCGGGGCCGCGACGCCGTCCGGGACCGTGGTGAGGTCGCCCGGCTGGCGGAGGGCGCCGGCGAGGGGGGCGGGATCCGGGTCGCCGGCCGCCGTTGACAGCAACGCCAGCGCACGCCGCAGGCGGCGCAGGCCCAGGGCATCGGTGCCGCCCAGCGGGCCGCTGAGCAGCTCGGCGGCGGTCTGCTCGTCGAGCTCGGACGGCCGCAGGGCGCAGCGCAGCAGCATGAGCAGCGGGCGGGTGCCAGGCTCGTCAGGCAGCGGCAGCTCGTCGCCTGCCACCGTCACGGGAACGCTCGCCGCGGTCAGCGCGCGGCGGAGCAGCGGCACCTGCCGGGTCGCCGAACGCACCAGGACCGCCATCGACGACCACGGCACCCCGTCGGCGAGGTGCGCGCGGCGCAGCGTGTCCGCGACCAGGGCGGCCTCCTGGGTGGAGCTGTCCGCGACCAGGATGCGGACCTCGCCCGCCGGGGCGTCGGGGACGGGGACAAGGAGGCGGTGCGCCTGCGCCTGCGAGCCGGGAGCGGCGGGGAGGCGGCGGGCCAGGCGGCGGGAGGCGGCGAGCAGCACGGGACCGCTGCGCCGGCAGGTGTGCAGCGCGAGCACCGGCGCGGGCTGGCCGTCCGCGGTGCGGAACCGCTCAGGGAACTGGGCCAGCGCGCGCACGTCGGCGCCGCGGAACGCGTAGATCGACTGGTCCGGGTCGCCGACCGCGATCAGCTCGCGGCCGTCGCCGGCCAGCGCGAGCAGCAGCGACTCCTGCGCCGGGTCGCTGTCCTGGTACTCGTCGACGAGCACCACGTCGTAGGCGCCGCGCTCGCGCCGCCTGATCTCCTCGCGGCCGAGCAGCGCGGCGGCGATCCTGACTATCTCCGCGTAGTCGTAGGCGGGGACCGGGGCCAGGTCGAAGCGGGCCGCGTACCTGTCGAGGAACCCGCTCGCCGCCACCCAGTCGTCGCGCCCGCGGCGCTGGCCGAGCTGGCGCAGCCGCCACCCGTCGAGCCCGCGCTCGGCGGCGCGCAGCAGCAGGTCGCGCAGCTCCTCGGCGAAGCCCCTCGTGGCCAGGGCGGGGCGGAGCCGCTCGGGCCAGCCGGCCCCGCCGTCGATCGCCTCGCCGCGCAGCATCCGGCGCACCTCGAGCAGCTGCTCCGGCGCAGAAAGCAGCCTCGGCGGCTCGTCCCCGGCCAGCGTGAACTCCCTGCGCACCAGCGCGTAGGCGTAGCTGTGGAAGGTCATCGCCAGCGGCTCGCGGGTGGTGCGGCGCAGCCGGGCGGTGATCCGCTCGCGCAGCTCGATCGCGGCCTTCCTGCTGAACGTCAGCACCAGGATCCGCTCGGGGTCCAGGCCGCGCCGCTCGATCCGGTCCGCGACCGTGGCCACGATCGTGGCCGTCTTGCCTGTCCCCGGCCCGGCGAGCACGAGCAGCGGCCCGCCCGGGTGGTCCACCACCCGCTGCTGCGCCTCGTCCAGGCGCGGCACCGCCGACGACGGCCCTGCCGCCGATGACACAGGCCGGCGGACGAGGCGATACGCGGGGGTCTCGGCCATGCAGACCACGGTAGACCCGGGCACCGACAATCAGGCGGACGGTCGCCAGCGGGCGCGGCGCATGTCGACGAGGACCGGCGGACGGGCCGAACGCAGCGGCGTTCCCTCGGCCAGGTAGTGCCCGAGCGCCGCGGAGTCGTGCCCGGGCGCGGGGGTGCCGTCCGCGTGGATGACCCGCCACCAGGGCACCGCGCCGCCGTAGACGGCCAGCACCCGGCCGACCTGCCGGGGACCGCGGCCGATCGCCAGGTACTCGGCGATGTCGCCGTAGGACATCACCCGGCCGGGCGGGATCGAGTCCACCACGTCGAGCACGCGGCTGGCGAACTCGTCAGCCTGCTGGGTCATGGGTCGCTCTGAGCCGGGTCGCCCCGCCGGCGATAAGGACCAGCGAGACGAGCGCGAGCAGGGCGTACAGGACGAGCTGGCCGTCGCCGCGCGGCGACACCGGAGCGGCGCCGACGGCGCCGGGCCCGCCGCCGAACCTGACCACGGCGGCGACGCCGGTGCCCGTCGGCTTGTCGCGGTCACGCCACAGCCGGCCGGCCTCGGCCAGCGCGGCGCCGGCGTCGACCACCCCGAACCCCACCTGGCTGTCGTAGCGGTCGGCCGGGCGGTCGGTGGTCGTCGAGGTCATCGCCCTGGCCACCAGGTCGGGCGCGAGGTCCGGATACCTGGACTTGATCAGGGCGGCGACCCCGGCCACCAGCGCGCAGGCCGGGCTGGTCCCGCTGACCAGCCAGTAGCCCCCGTCCCTGCCCTGGGCGGGCACCTTGACGCCGGGCGCGGCGACCTTGACGGACAGGTTGTCGCTGGAGAAGCTGGCCACCGCGCCGTCGGCGTAGACCGCGCCCACGCTGATCACGCCGGGGTAGTCGGCCGGGTAGGACTCCGGCGCCTGGTCGTCGCCGCCCGAGCCGGCCTGCTCGCCCGAGTTGCCCGCGGAGGCGACGACCACCACGCCGGCCTGGTAGGCCCGCAGCAGCGCCTCCCTTACCGTGCCGCTCGGCGCGCTGTAGCCGATCGACATGCTGATCACCTTCGCGCCGTGCGCCACCGCGTAGTCGATCCCGTCGGTCAGCGACTGCTGGATCAGCGTCTCCTGCTCGTGCTCGTACTTCCCGTAGTTCGGGTCGCCCCGGTCGGGGATCACCCGGATGGACAGGATCCGCGCCGCGGGCGCGATGCCGGTGATCCCGCTGTCGCCGTCCGGGCCGTGCCCGTGCCCGGCGATCAGCGACGCCATCCAGGTGCCGTGCACGCCCCAGTTCGGGTTGGCGGGCGAGGTGTGCACGCCGGTGTAGTCCGGTCCGGTGGTGACGGAGCCGGACAGGTCGCTGACGTCGGGGTCCACCCCGCTGTCGATCACCGCGACCGTCACCCCGGCGCCCTGGGTCACCGCCCAGGCCGGCTGGACGTCCAGCATCTGCAGCACCCACTGCTGGCTGTCCCTGATGCTGTCCGCGGCGGCCGCGGCGGGCCACAGTGCCGGCACGACCAGCGCGGGCACGGCCAGCGCGGGCACGGCCAGGACGCGCAGCGCCGCCGCCAGAGCGCGCGACCGTCCGCGGGTCAGCATCCCGGCGCTCCCGGGCAGTGCGGCGGGGGCGGCGGAGTGCCGAGCGTGGCCGCGACCTCGTCCGCGACCCCGCGGGCCATGCTGGTCATCTCGGCGTCGGCGTAGCCGTCGTCGGACACCTGGACGCGAGGGCGGTCGTCGGCGTAACCGGCGGCGTACATGATGACGTAGGGACCCTTGGTGAAGCTGGCGGAGATCTGCCGGCTGAAGTCGTAGAGCCCGGCGGCGCCGCCGAACCTGACCGAGAGCACCCCCGGGGCCAGCTGGCCCAGGCCCTCGTCGTGCGCGGCGGCGAGCCTCGGCCTGGTCAGCCCCGCGTCGGCGGCGTCCGCGGCGGCGGCGCTCGGCAGCACCGCCACGCCGACCGTCATCACGTAGGTCTTCGTGGCGTCGGTGTAGGTGGCGCGCAGCACCGCCTCGCAGCCGCCGCGCCGCAGCACCTGCGCCGCGGCCGTGCTCGTCACCCCCGCCGCGCAGGTCGCCTGCGGCGCGATCGCGACCCGCAGCGCCTGCAGGTTGAGCGGCGTCGTGTCCTCCAGCACGGCGGCGGACAGCTGGTAGCCGATCGAGGCGGGGAAGATCTGCCCCGCGGTCAGCGTGCGCCAGCGCCCGGACATCTCCCAGGCCGCGATCTGGCGCTGCTGCCCGGCGGTGAACTGCCTCGGCAGCAGCTGGACCGCCACCCCCGTCATCGCCGCGGCGAACCCGGCGACCCCCAGCACCAGGGCGGCCAGCGCGACGAGGCGGCGGCGGCGCCGGCCGCCGCGCGGCTCGGTGCTGTGCGTCACCAGGTCCGCCGTCACACCCAAATGGTAGGGCCTGATTTCGCCGCTTTGGCTGGCCTGCCGGACGAAAGCCGGGCGACCCGCCGGCAGGCCGGCCGGGCCGGGCGGGCGGGCGCCGGCGATCGCCAGGCCCGCGCCGCACGGACCGTGACCCGCCGCGCCCGCTCGCGTCGTTCTTTTTCAGCCGAACGGGAGGTGGTACCAGCGTCATATCCTGCTTGTCAGCAGTGGTTAGTCGTTACCGGCTCGCCGCGGTTCCGCGCTCGCGGCGGCCGTCGTACGCCGTTACAATTTTGGCCCTAAGGCTTAGTCTGCGGCATAAATGCCCCAGGGGGAGGTCCTTTGTGACTGAGGGGAACGGGCACGTCATCGACCCGGCGGGCGACGCCCGCCGGGTGCTGGAGACGGCCGTGGCGGAGCGGGGACCCGGGGTGCTGTCGGATCCGGCGACGATGGACGGCATCTGCCGGGCCCGGCTGCAGGGCATGCCCGGGGAGACCATCCTTATCGGCAGCGCGGCCAGGTCCAACGTCCCCGCGCTGCTCCAGCAGCAGGTCGGCCGGCTCGGCCTTGACGCGGCCATCCAGGACGTCGCCGGCACCGTGGCCAGGGCGCACCAGCTGGACCCGGGCGCGGCCACGTGGGTGGTGCGCGAGTACGCCCGCGCCCTCGGCTACCCGGTCCCGGGACTGCCGCCGATGCCCGGCGCGGGCGGCTTCGGTTTTTCCGGCAACCCGCCGGGCACCCCGCAAAGCTCCTCGTCCCAGCTCTACCCGCCGACTCAGGCGTCGCCGTCGGCTTACCCGCCAACCCCGGCCCCTGGTTACCAGCAGCCCTACCAGCAGAATCAGCCTCCCTACCAACAGCCCTACCAGCAGACGCCGCCGCCGCTGTATCCGCAGACCGGGGGGACGCTGCCCACGGGCCGGCCGGGCGGGGGGTTCAACCGCAAGATCCTGGGCATCGTCGCGGCCGCCGCGGTGATAGTCGTCTACTTCGGCGTCGCCGCCGCGGCGCACCTGGCCCCGTTCGGCAAGACGGCCGCCGTCGTGACGCCCACGCCGACGCCGAAACCGCACCCCTCCCCCAGCTTCTCGATGCCCACCCCGCAGCCGACGCCCGACGCCTCTCCCGACGCGTCTCCGACGATCACCTCGGATGAGGCGCTGTGGAACCTGATTCCGGGCAACGTGCGGACGAGCAATTGCAAGGCAATGGCGCCGACCGACCAGGCGACCGAGGAAATCGCCTGCACCGACGCGATCTACAATTCGCAAACCGAGGGCGGCTATCTGTATTACTACCTGTTCGCCAGCAGCACCACGCTCGATGCGTCCTATACCAATAATTTCCTCAATCCGCTCAGTATTTCAAGCGACGAGGGCGACTGCGGCAACTTCACGTCGTTCAAGGCGACCTGCGAGACCGGCTGGAATAACACGAATCCGGCCATTAACGGCCGGCTCGCCGAGTACCTGTACAAGGGCTATAACACGCTGACCTGGACCGACGAACAGCAGGACATCATGGTCTACCTGAGCGGGGTTAACGGCAACCAGATGCTGAAATGGTGGCTCTACCCCGACCAGTGGGTGGTGACCGGCGGCTAGGGCTTGCCGCCGTTCGCACCGCTGAGGGTGACCAGCCGCCAGACCCCCCAGGCGGCGCCGGCCAGGCCGATGATCAGCATGACGACGCCGCCGCCGCCACCCGTCGGACGCGAGCTGACGATCGCGCCTGTGATGACGAACACGATGCCGACGGCGACCGCGATGCTGCCCGCGACCTGCTGCTGCTGCCGCTGTCCCGGCTTGGCCGGCGGGGCCGGCGGCGGCGCGGGCATGGGCGGCGGGGCCGGGCCGGGCGTCGGCGTGGGTGCCGACTGCTGAGCTGCCCACCAGCTGTCTTGCGCGGGGGTGGCCGACGGGATGATTATCGGCCTGGGCTTGGTCATGTTGGTCTCGCCGAGCGGAGCCGACAGCGGGGGCGGCTTGGGCAGCGACGCCGCGGCCGCGGCCGCCTGCTCGGAGGTGGGCATGGGCTTGGTGACCTGGGAGGGTATGGACCACGGCGGCGGGGCCTTGACCTGATCGCCCGGCCTGGCCTTCCACCACTGCTCGAGCACGGGGACGGCCGGCTGGACCGGCTTGGCCTGCCCCGGCTTGGCGTCGAGCGTCGCCTCCAGGCTCTGGTTCGCCACCCAGTCCGGGGCGCAGCACCGTTGCAACTGCTGGACCAGGGTGGACACCTCGGAATCGCCCATCGCGGTCAGCAGCTGCCAGGCCTGGGTATTGAAAGGGGCGGCGAAATCGCCGCGGGAAAACAGCAGGTTCTTCGAGTTGTAAAGCTCCGGCCACAGTTCCGTATTCTTGCCGAGCGCGACCAGCGACAGGTAGATGACCAGCGCGGAGAACGTGTCGAACCAGCGTCCCCAGCCGTTGCGCATCCCGGGGTGCTGGTAGTTGGGATGACCGGACTCCGTCGGCGCGGGCTTGCTGGCCAGCTGCGGGATCCATACCCCGTCGTAATCGACAAGCCGGAGCTCGCCGGCCTGGTCGACCATGACGTTGCCGTGCTGCAGGTCGCAGTGGGCGAATTCGTCGCCCTGCATGAGCGCGACCAATTCGCGCCATTTGACGGCCAGCACGGAGAGGGCGGCGGTGTTGGAGTCGTTGACGAGAAAGTCCACGTACTCGTTCAGCGTCCGGCCGTCGATCCAGGTCATGGTCAGCACCGGCCAGGTGGTGCCGTTCACCTTGATCGCCCCGTCCAGCCAGGTGGCGCCCTCCACGTACGGGCCCAGGCTGTGGTCGGACAGGTAGGCGCCCAGCGCGCGGTAGCGGTCGCTGCTTGACGCGTCGTTCCTGATGTAGCAGCGCAGCGCCTGCACGGTGCCGTCCACCGTGGCCTGGAAGACCACGGCGCTGGTGCCCCTGGCCAGGGTGGGCCCGAGCGTGTCGTAGACGAACTCGGCTTTCTGCAGTTTCTCGATGGTGAACGTCCTGGCGGGCGATTGCACCGCCTTGTAGTAGTCACCGGCGGCGGGGAAGGTGGTATTCATCAGCGGCAGGCCAAAATGAAGGAGGGCTGGTCGGCAGTTATCCGCAGGCGCATAAGCGTCACGTCGTCGTTCTTGAGCCGCTTGGCGGCGTCGATCTCCCTGCGCTGGTCGGCGACGAAGCGCGAGAAGACGTCGGGGTGCGCGAGGCCGGCCAGGGTGCGCCACACCTTGGCCTGCTCCTCGCGCCTGATGGCACGGACGATCCAGTGCGCCATCGCGTCGGTGGCGGCGAAGATGTAGTCGCCCGCTTCCAGCACGCCGCCGTAGAACTCCAGGCGCTCGGTCATCCGGTCGAGGCTGGGCCGCAGCGTGTGCACGCCGTCCGGCCGGGTGCCGAAGTCGTCGGGCCCCAGGTTCGGGAACTCGGCGACAAGACGGTTCGCCCTGACGTGGAACAGGACGGTATCGCCGAGCGCGACGGCCTGCCAGGACGGCTCGGGGCCGTCGAGCCCGGAGATCTCGAACCCGAGCAGGGTGGCGAAGGAGCCGGTCTCGTGCCACATGCGCTCTTCGATGACGTTGTCGAACTTCGGCTTGGCCTCGGTCCAGCCGTCCTGCATGGCGGCGAACCACCTTCGCATGTCGACCGGCTCGAGCCGGGGCCCGGCGGGGGCGCCGGGTCCCGGGACGAACGACGTCACCAGCTGGTCGACCCAGCGCACCGTGTCGTAGGCCGTGGCGGCGCCGTCCATGACGACGAAGCGCGCCCTGCTCACCGGCCCTCTCGGGTCGCCGATCACGCCGCCGCACGCGCCGTCCTGCCACTCCGCGGCCTCGTACCCCAGCTTCGGCTCGCTGAATACCACCATCTGGATCTGCATCCGACGCTCCGGGCTCCGGACTAGGCCCCGTATTCGACCCTGGTGCCGACCTCGAGGAGCCTGGCCAGCATCTTGGAGTCGGCGTTGAAGGCGAACCCGCGGGCGCCCTGCTCGACGTAGTTGCCCACGCCGATCGCGTTGGACAGCATCAGCGGGGGCAGCGGGCTGCTGATCCGGAACAGGTCGGGGCCGGGCGGCGGCAGGCCCCGGTCGGAGTTCGGGAACAGCACGCCGCTCGCCATCGGCGTCGGCGACAGGAAGACGTTGAACAGCAGCGCCGGGCCGTCGCTGGTCTGGATGTTCATCAGCCGCTGCGCCCATTCGTCCAGGTTGGCGCCCTCGTAGCCGTTGTCGGTCACCAGGCCGTCGGTGATGTTGATGATGATCGGCGGGAACGAGTCCGGATGGGCGGCGGCCCACTGGTAGACGTGGGCGCCGGCCACCGCGACGGCCTGGCACATCGGGGTCTTGTAGCCGTGCGCGGCCTCGACCCAGATCGGCACCCGGCTCGGCGGCGCGCCCGCGTCCGGCGAGGGCACCTCCCGCACCGTGATCGGGTTGTCCCTCAGCTCGGGCAACGGGACCAGGGCCTGGCCGGCCAGCTTGCCGCCGAAGGCGGACTCCACGCCCTCACCGCCGGCCATCGGCCTGATGCCGTAGCCGAAGACGCCGACGTCGAAGTAGTAGCGCGCCTTCCCCGGCTCCCCCTGCGAGGTAAACAGCAGCTCAAGCAGGATGTTATTCAACTCACGCGCGGCACCCTGGGCCAGCGTCTCCTGGCTGTTCCCCCACTGCTGCTTCATCGAATCCGAGCGGTCGAGCAGGAACACCACGCAACCGGGATCTCTCCTGCTGATCTGCTTCTCGTACATCTAACGTTCCCTCCATTGCCTGCCGGCACGGTGACGGGCCGGGATGGAAACCAGACGGGTCACGACGGCGGGCGCGCCCGGGTTCGCCGGGCCGGCGCGACCCGGATCGGCGGCCATGGCGCGCCGGGCCGCCAGGCCCAGGTGTATGCGCAGGACTCGCAGCGGAACCCCCAGCCGCCCCGGATCTGCCCGATCTCCAGCCCGAACGCGCCGCAATTGGGGCACTGCGCGATCTGGGTGAACGCCAGGTAGGCCGACAGGTCGGGTGCGGGCGCCCGGCGTTCGCCGGGACTCGGCGCCGGCGGCGGCACCGGGCCCTTGTTCCACCAGTCCGAACCGGCCTGGTCCGGCTGGGCCGGGAGCAGCTGGACGACGGTGGTGGTGCCCGCATCGCCGTCGAGTGCCGGGCCGGGCGGGACCTGCTGCTGCCCGGTGCGGGCAGCCGGGCCGGGCGCCGACCGGGAACCGGAAGGACCGGAGGGGCCGGGGGGCCGGGCCGGCAGCTGCTGGGTCCGCTGCTCGGCGGCGGGCAACTCCGGGCGCGGGCTTGGCCAGCGGGCGATGGCGAAGACCGCGATGGCCGCGACGACCAGCGACACGACCAACGTGACGACGATCTTGGCGTGCACGATATCGGCCGCCGCCAGGCCGCCGATCAGCGCCGCGGCGATGGCGAGCAGCCACTGCAGGGGCTCGGGCGCGCCGCCGGGCGGCGGGCCGGCGCGGCGCGCGCTCATGAGGCCTGCCCCAGGTTGAAGGTGACCAGTGCCGATCCCGGCGCGAGCGTGAACCTCGTGCAGAACCAGCCCTGCTGCGCGTCGGTATTAAAAAGGCCGGTGACCCTCGTGCCCGCGGGCGGCTGGACGCACACCTGGTAGGTGGCGGCGGGCAGGTTCATGGCCCACATGAAGCTGCTGTCCTGTACCCCTTCGGGGGCCAGGATTCCCCGCGCCACGACCGGGCCGTGCCTGCTGTCCTGCGCCACCTCCACCGGGATGTCGGTGATCGGCACGCCGCTTGTGGCGACGGCGGACGCGGTGGCCTGGACGGTCAGCTTGGTCAGCGCCGACGCGGTGGTGGGAATCGTCCCGACCTTGCCCCCGGTGCTCGACGGCCGCGCGGTCGGGCTCGACGACACTGTCACCGTGGGCGTCGGCGTCGGCGACGCCGAGGGACTCAGGCTCGGGCTCGGGCTCGGGGAACTCGAGCCGAACAGCTTCCCGAACGCCAGCACTAGCACGAATGCGGCGGCTGCCGCGAAGATCGGGGCACTTCTGCGATCGGGCATGGCCACCTAGGGACCCCTCCCTTCACTGGTGTTACTGCTCCCACCATGGCTTCACGGCCTGCCTGGGCCGGGTCAGCGTCGGGTGCTCCGAAGCAGCGTAGACCGGCTGCGGCTGCGCCGGGGCCGAATGCGCCGCCGCGGGCTGCGGCTGTGGCTGCGGCTGTGGCTGCGGCTGCGGCTGTTGCTGCGGCTGGGGTGCGGCGCCG
>JASHTQ010000482.1 GCA_030040475.1 Streptosporangiaceae bacterium | reverse complement strand
CTGCTCTTGGAGACCTTGATGCGCTCGGCGAGTTCGGTCAGCGTGACGCCGTCCGGGCCGGCCTCGGCCAGGAACTCCAGGGTGTCCAGGGCGCGCTCGACGCCGTGCAGGCGGTAACGCTGATCGCCCGGGAGTTCCGGTTCGGTCACGTCTGTCCTCCTTCTTTTGCGAAGTGTTCGGCATAGCGGAAATAGCTTGTCATCGCCCCGCTGTCCCGTCAACCGCTTGCCGGATCGCGCCCGAACACGACGGCGACGTCTCTGACCGGGAACATCTTGACAAATCAGGTTACGCTGCCGTGTCATGAGGTGTCACCGAAATTCGGGCCAGGAGAATATATTTCGGCTGAGCCAAAATACCACCGTTCGTTCGGCATAAAAAATAATCAGGGAAGGGGCGACGGCGGGATGACCTGGGTCGCGGACGTGCTCGACGGGCTTGGGGTCGGCGACGGGGGCCGCGGCGCGGCCTTCCCCGACGGAGCCGCATTCCGCATCGAGATCCCCAGCGTCGAGGGGCCGCGGGTGTTCGAGGCGGTGCTGCGCGCGGCCGAGGCCGAGGGCATCACGGTCAACCGGATCTCCCAGGGCAGCGGCGCGATGATGCTGCGGGCGGCCGAACTTCGCGACATGGCCCAGGCCGGGCACGAGACCGGCGTCGAGGTGTGCCTGTTCGTCGGGCCCAGGGAGCGGTACGGCACCGGCGCGCACGCCAGGTCGGCCGACGGCCGGGCGCACGGCGACCAGGTGCGCGGCCTGCGCCAGCTCCGCTACGCGCTCGAGGACGTGCTGCGGGCGACCGAGGCCGGGATCCGCAGCTTCCTGGTCGCGGACCTCGGCCTGCTGCGCGCGGTCAACGCGGCGGAAAGCACCGGAGCGCTGCCGGGCGGGCTGGTGTGGAAGGTCTCGGCCAGCATGTCACCGTCCAACCCGGTGACGGTCCAGGTCTTCGAGGAACTCGGCGCCAGCACGGTCAACATCCCGTCGGACATGACGCTGGACGAGATCGCCGAGATGCGGGCCGCGGTCGGCATCCCGCTCGACCTGTACGTCGAATCCTCCGACCCGCTCGGCGGCGTGGTGCGCGGGCAGGAACTCGGCGACCTGGTCCGGGCCGGCGCGCCGCTGTACGCGAAGTTCGGGCTGCGCAACGCGCCAGGTGTCTACCCGAGCGGGCACCACCTGGAGGCCGTGGCCAGCGCGAACGCCGTGGAGAAGGTGCACAGGGCCGCGGTGGCGCTGGAATGGCTCGACCGGCTCTCCCCCGGCCTTACCCAGTCCAAGCCGGGCGCGGCCGGGCTCGGCGTGCCGGTCCCATGAGTCGGGCGGCCGCGGGCCTTGCGGACAAGGTGGTCCGCAACGAGGAGCCCGCGCTGGTGTGGGCGCTGGTCACCAGGGACGACGCGGCGCCGGCCTCGCCGCGGATGCCGCTGACCGGGCCCGAGACCGGGCGCCTGGCCGCGCTCGGCGCCGAGGTCGCGCAGGCGCTTGAGTGGGCGCTGCGGTCCTGGCGGCCGACCCGCGATATTGCCTATCTAACGTTTCCTGGCTGTCAGGGAGGTTACCCGTCATGGCTAACGAGGGTTTGCGACCACGATCCGTCGGCCTGCGCGGCGACTGGATCGCCTCCATCACGAACGTGGCCCCCACGGCCGCGACCACGCTGACGATGGCCGCGCTGATCGGCGCCTCCGGGCTGGCGTCGCCGCTTGCGCTGCTGATCGCGGGCGCCGCGATGCTGTTCTGCGCGGTGGCCTACCACCGGCTGAACACCTGGCAGGCCTCGGCCGCCGCCCCGGTGCAGTGGGTGGCGCGCGGTCTTTCGCCGATCATCGGGTTCGCGGTCGGGATCCTCGTGCTGATGACCGCGCTGACCTCCAACATCGGCAACATCACGCTGATCGGCTCGACCGTGCTGTCGCTCATCGCGCCGAGCCAGACCAACAACAAGCCGCTGACCTGGGTCGTGGCCACGGTGATCTGCCTGCTCGTGGTGGCGATCGCGGTCATCGGGGTGAAGGTGACGATCCGGTTCGAGGGCTGGGTGGTGCTGGTCGAGTACATGATCATCCTGTCGCTGGCGCTGTGGGGGCTGGTCACCGAGCTGACCTCGCACGCGGCCGGGATCACCGCGCCGAGCTGGTCGTGGTTCTCCGTGCCGCACGGCGGGTCGGCCGGCCTGATCTCCGGCGTGGTCATCGCGACGTTCCTGCTCGGCGGCTGGGACTCGCCCATCTACCTGGGTGACGAGCAGCAGCGCCAGCGCGACCCCGGGCGCAGCGTGCTGATCTCGATCACGTTCTGCACGCTGTGGGTGGTCTTCCTGTTCATCAGCCTGCAGGGCCTCGCGTCGGCCAAGGACATCACCACGAACGGGAGCAACGTGCTGCCGTTCCTCGCCGGGCGGCTGGGCGACAAGGCGTTCGTCGATCTGGTGGCGCTCGCGGTCATCGCGTCGTTCGCCACCACGATCCAGTCGCAGATCGTGGACGGCAGCCGGATCATGTTCGGCCTGGGCCGGGACCGGACGGTGCCGAAGGCGCTCGGCCGGACGGGGCGGCACCGGACGCCGGTGGCCGGGCTGATCGTGATGGGCGTGATCCCGATCATCGCGCTGATCCTGTACCTGGCCAGCAGCTCGCTGCAGACCACGATCGTGTACATCGACTCCACCGGCGGCCTGCTGTTCGCCGGCTACTACGTGGTGATCTCGCTGTACAGCATCTGGTACTACCGCTCGGTGCTGTTCCGTGACATGCGCGAATTCCTGCTGGGACTGCTGCTGCCGCTGGTCGGCGCGGGGACGCTGGTCTACGTGATCGTCAAGTCGCTGCCCACCACGTCGACGCCGGTGAAGATCATCGCGCTGGTGCTGTTCCTGGTCGGCATCCCGCTGGCGCTGCTGTCCAAGGCGATCACCCGCGCGCCGTTCTTCCAGACCCGCCGGGAGAGGTATACCGAGGAGAGCAGGCAGCCGGTGGGGTCCAGCGCCGGCTGAGGTTTGTTGGTCGCGTTCTGCGGGGTGTCGGCTGGTGTCTTCTATTGGCCCGAACGAAGGGTGGTCCTCGCCCGGCTCACTGCGCAGCGACGCGTGGCTGGGCGGGGACGACGAGGTCGCGCTCAACCACCGGGCGGCGCTGCGTGCCGCCGGGCTTTCCGGGTGGCGGCCGGCTGGTACCCGGCGTTCCGGGCGGTCGGGGCCTTCTGCGCGGCGCCCGCTGATCGGGATCGCGTGCACGGCCAGCGACCTGAACAGGTGCGACCGCGGGCTGACGGCGCTGGCGGCCGCGATCCGGCGGGGGGTGCAGGCGGCAGGCGGGCTGCCGCTGGAGTTCCCGGTCATGTCGCTCAGCGAAGACCTGATGAAGCCGACCGCCATGCTGTACAGGAACCTGCTGGCCATCGAGGTCGAGGAAACGATCAGGTCCCAGCCGCTGGACGGGATCGTGGCGCTCGGCAACTGCGACAAGACCGTGCCCGCGTACCTGATGGCGCTGGCCAGCGCGGACATACCGGGGCTCGTGGTGACCGGCGGGTTCCGGGTGCCTGCCCGGTTTGACGGTGCCTTGCTGGGGAGCGGGACCGCGTTGTGGCGGTTGTTCGACTCGCGGCGGTCCGGCGCGCTCGATGACGCCGCGTGGGCTCGGCTTGAGGGCTGCCTGGGGCGGGGGCTCGGGGCGTGCAACACGATGGGCACGGCCTCGACGATGGCGATCATGGCCGAGACGCTCGGGATGGCGATGCCGGGGTCCGCGGTGCTCGCCTCGGGCGACCCGCGGCAGGAGGAACTGGCGGAGGCGGCCGGGCGGCGGGTCGTGTCGCTGGTGGCCGACGGCGTGCGGCCCTCTGCTGTGCTGACGCCCGATGGGTTCTCGAAGGCGATGGAGGTGCTCGCGGCGGTCGGGGGGTCGACGAACGCGATCATCCACCTGTGCGCGGTGGCGGGGCGGCGGGGTCTGACGCTGCCGCTCGAGGAGTTCGGCTCGGTGAGCGCGCGGGTGCCGGTGATGCTGGACGTGGCGCCGATCGGGACCGGGCTGATGCCGGACCTGGCCGCCGTCGGCGGGGTGCCGGCGGTGCTTTCCTGCCTGGCAGGTACGGGTGGTCCGCCGCGGTGGCCGCTGGTCGATGCCGTGACGGAGCTGCCGGCGTTCATGGTGGTGCGCGGGAACCTGGCGCCGGACGGGGCGGTGATCAAGGCCGCCGCGGCCAGCCCGTCGCTGCTGCGGCACACCGGGCCCGCGGTGGTGTTCCACTCGTATCAGGAGATGCGGGCGCGGGTCGATGACCCGTTGCTCGACGTCTCCGCGGACTCGGTCCTCGT
>JASHTQ010000481.1 GCA_030040475.1 Streptosporangiaceae bacterium | reverse complement strand
GCCGCGCGGGCCGGCGTGTCGCGCGGGTCGGCATGATGCGGGCTCAGCCGCGCGGGACCCATAGGCGCTGGCCGGCGTAGACGACGTCGCCGGTCAGCGCGTTCATATCGATGATCTGCTGGATGACGACGCGGGTGTCCTGGCCGGGATCGGCGCTCTCGGCGACCGACCACAGGCTCTGGCCCGGGCCGACCACGACCTGGGCAAGGCCGACCGGCCTGCCCGGTGACGGCGGGCTGCTTGTCGCCTGTGCGGCGCCGACGGCGACGAACATCACTACGGCGATCAGCAGGGCTGCGGCGGCGGCGGCCACAAGACGTCCGCGCCTGGTCAGCCGCGGCGGGGCGGTTGCGGGAGCGACCGCTGGCATCGCATTCATGGCGACCTCCATGCTCAAACCTTCATTCGAACCGTGTCGCGTTCGATCGTACTCTCTTTCGATCGAGAAATTGTTCGATCGGAACCGGGACACCATCGTTGTATCGCGAAGGTCTGACATTTTCGGCGACACGTCGAACAGATGTTTGGGGTCTGGTGCGATAACCGCTAGTCTCTACTCAGCAAGCAAGAACCCCGCCACTCATGGTCATCAGATGGAGGAAACACCGATGGCAACCAGCACGACGGGCACTCCCGGTACCGAAGCGGCCGGTACCGAAACGGCAGGGGCGCCGAGACCCAAGGGTCGGCCGGGCCGCAAGCCCAAGGGCAGCGTGCCGGTCGTTGTCCCCGAGACCCCTGATCGGCCAGATCCCGACCACGTGCTGACCTGGCGGCAGCGCAAGGTGCTTCAGGTCATCAGGGAATCGGTGCAGAGACGCGGCTATCCCCCCTCGATGCGGGAGATCGGCGAAGCCGTCGGCCTGACCAGCACGTCCAGCGTCTCTTACCAGCTGAGCACGCTGCAGCGGAAGGGATACCTGCACCGCGACGTGGGCAGGCCCAGGACGGTCGAGGTGCGGCTGCCGGGACACCCGGCGGTACGGCCCGAGCCGGATCGCGAGGAGGTCGAAGTCGGCGACATTCCCGGCATCGACATCCCGTCCCAGGAGGCCATCTACGTGCCGCTGGTCGGGCGGATCGCCGCAGGCGGGCCGATACTGGCCGAGCAGTCAGTCGAAGACGTCTTCCCGCTGCCGCGGCAGATTGTTGGTGAGGGCACGCTGTTCCTGCTCAAGGTGGCGGGCGACTCGATGCGGGACGCCGCGATCACGGACGGGGACTGGGTTGTGGTCAGGCAGCAGCCGGACGCCCAGAACGGCGACATCGTGGCCGCGATGCTCGACGGCGACACCCCCGAGGCGACGGTCAAGACGTTCAAGCAGAGCGACGGGCACGTCTGGCTGATCCCGCACAACCCCGCCTACACGCCCATTCTCGGTGACGAGGCCACGATCCTCGGCCGCGTCGTCGCCGTTCTCCGCCGGGTATAAGCACACTGGGTCAAGCAAGCGCACCCCCCTTGGCCCAGGGTGCGCCCCTCCCCCGCGGCTTCCCGGTCCTCCCGGTGCAGGCAGCTAGGAACTTGTTGGGCCCACGACGATGCTGACCAGCTTGGGCGCCCGGACGATGACCCTGCTGACCTGCTGGCCGCCCAGCGTGCGGACTACCCCCGGCGCCAGCAGCGCGAGCTCGCGTAGCTCGTCCTCGGCGATCTCCGGAGATACTTCCAGCTTGTCGCGCACCTTGCCGTTGATCTGCACCACGCACGTGACCTGCTCCTGGGCCAGCAGCCCGGGATCGGCCGACGGCCAGGCCGCGCGGGCCACCGAAGGCTTATGCCCGAGGAGTTCCCAGCACTCCTCCGCGGTGTAGGGGGCGAACAGCGAGAGCATTACGGTCAGCGCCTCGGCCGCCTCGCGCGCCGCGGGGTCGGCCGGTCCCGGTCCTGAGTCGATGGCCTTCCGGATCGCGCTGACCAGTTCCATCAGCCGTGCCACCGCCACGTTCAGGCGATAGGACTCCACCTGGCGGGTGACCTCGTCGATGGTGCGGTGGGTGACACGGCGGAGTTCGGTATCGCCGTCTCCGGCGAGCGCCTGGACTGGGGACTCGCCTGAGGCGGCGACGTCCGCGGCGATCCGGTACACCCGGCCAAGAAACTTGACCATGGCCTCCGGATGCATGTCCGCCCAGTCGATGTCGTCCTCGGGCGGACTGGCGAAGATCATCGTCACCCGAACCGCATCCACGCCGAAGCGCTCGATCTGCTCGCCGAGGTCGACGCCGTTGCCCAGCGACTTCGACATCGCCTTGCCCTGGTTGATCACCTGGCCCTGGTTGATCAGCCTGGTGAACGGCTCGGTGAAGTCGAGCAGGCCCATGTCGTAGAGCACCTTGGTGAAGAACCGGCTGTACAGCAGGTGCAAGATGGCGTGCTCGACGCCGCCCACGTACATGTCGACCGGCGCCCACCGGCGGACCTCGGCCGGATCGAACGGACCGTCTTCGTAGTGGACCGAGCAGTACCGGAACATGTACCAGGACGAGTCGACGAACGTGTCCATCGTGTCGGTGTCGCGCTTGGCCGGTTCGCCGCAGCTCGGGCAGGCCACGTTCACCCAGTCCTCGGCCGCGGCCAGCGGCGAGACGCCCCTGGGCACCAGGTCCTGGCCGCGCAGGTCGGGCAGCACGACGGGCAGCTGGTCGTCGGGGACGGGAACCTCGCCACAGGACGGGCAGTGCACGATCGGGATCGGGGTGCCCCAGAAGCGCTGCCTGGAGACCAGCCAGTCGCGTAGCCGGTAGCTGACCGCCGCCCGGCCGAGGCCCTTGTCCGCCAGGATGGCGGTGATCGCGGCGATGGCCTCCGCCTTGGGCAGCCCGTCGATCGGCCCGGAGTTGACCAGCGTGCCGTCGCCGGCGGTGGCGATCCCGGTCTGGGCCGGATCGGGCTGGCCGGTGTCCACCACGACCCGGACGTCCAGCCCGTAGGCCCGCGCGAAGTCCAGGTCACGCTGGTCGTGCGCGGGCACGGCCATGAT
>JASHTQ010000480.1 GCA_030040475.1 Streptosporangiaceae bacterium | reverse complement strand
GCCCTCGCCCTGGCCGCCGCCCTCACCGTCAAGACCACCGTGTACTCCCGGGCCCGCCCCCGCCGCACCTACTGGCGGATCAAGCTCCGCCTCCACCCCGGCCCCGGGTTCGCCACCTACGCCGAACTCGCCTGGCGCTGGTCCCGCCTCGCCGCCGTCCGCCACGGCCGCCGCGTCCGCCCCGACCTGCCCCTGTGGGCACGGATCATCAGCCCCGCCACCGGCTACGCGTGGCGGCTGGGCCGCGGCCAGTGGGGCAAGCGGATCTTCCTGCCCGCCGAGCACCAGCGCGTCATCGTCGCCCCGCCCCGGATGGCCAAGACCGGCGCGCTCGCCGAGCAGATCCTCACCCACCCCGGCGCCGCCGTCACCTTCTCCAGCCGCGCCGACCTGTTCGACCTCACCGCGGGCACCCGCGCCGCCCTGGGACCGCTGCGCGTGTTCAACCCGTTCGGCGTCGGCGGCCTGCCGTCCAACCTGCACTGGGACATCATCGCCGGATGCGAGAATCCCGAGGTCGCGTTCTACCGCGCTGCCGCCCTCGTCGGCGACGTCGCCCCCGGCGACATGGCGTTCTGGCTGGAGAAAAGCGCCGTCTCCCTCGCCATGCTCATGCATCTGGCCGCCGTCCAGGGCTACGACATCAGCGCCGTCTACGCCTGGGCCAACAAATACGGCCAGGACACCGTCCTCGGCGCCACCCGCGACCCCCGCGTCTCCCGCGACCTCGCCGCCGCCTGCATGGAGATCTTCACCGACTCCAAATCCGCCGACTCCATCCGGATGACCATGAACCGGTCCCTCAGCTGGGTCACCATCCCCCAGCTCAAAGCCATGGTCACCGGACCCGCCGCCGCCCCCTTCGACGCCGGGGAGTTCGCCGGATCCCGCGGCACCCTCTACATGATCATGCGGGAAGGCGCCACCTCCGTCGCCGCGCCCCTGTTCCGCGCCCTCACCGACCACATCCACCGCTCCACCGTCCTGGCCGGCTCCCTCACCCCCTGGCGGAAACTGGCCCCCGGCGTGTTCTTCGCCCTGGACGAGGTCGCCAACATCGGCGTCCCCGCGCTGGCCCAGAAGCTCGCCGACTCCGCGGGCTACGGCGCGTTCTTCACCATCGTCATCCACTCACTCGCCCAGCTCCGCGACGCCTACGGCCCCGACAAGGCCGCCGCGATCTGGTCCTGCTGCGGCGCCAAGATGATCCTCCCCGGCCTGGATGACGCCGACACCCTCGAGCACCTGTCCACCCTGTGCGGCACCACCGGCGACGGCGACACCAAGACACCGGTCATCTCACCGGAGTCGATCCGGATGCTGCCCGACACCCGCGCCCTGATCCTGCTGGTCAACCGGCCCCCCGTCGCGGTCAAGTTCCGCATCCCCTGGCACCGCCTGTCCTACCGGCTCGGCGCTCACCCGCGCGCCCCCATGATCTACGCGCCCGCCGCCCTCACCCTCGCCGGACAGCTGGAGGAACTCACGGATGCCGCAGCCTGACCCGAGCTACCCCGAAACCGTCGCCCGGCTCGTCACCCAGGTCACCGGCCACAAAGGGCAGCTCGCCGCCCTGCACCGGCGCGCCGACGAAACCGACCAGCGCCTCGAGCAGCTCACCGAGGAAATGACCAGGACCCTCACCGTCCGCAAAGGCCCCGCCGTCATCCCCTGGCACCAGCTCGACCCGGACCAGTACAAGGCCCACCTCGCCGACCTGGCCGCCTGGCTCGACACCTTCCTCGCCGCCTACCCCAGCGCCGCCAAATCGGTCAGCCCGTGCTGGCAGGCCCACAAAGACGCCGTCACCGAACTCGGCCTCATCTGGTGCGAATTCACCCGCATCTACACCGCCCAGCGCCCCAGCCTCGACGAAGCCCTCGTCTTCCACGACCGGTGGCTCCCCGGAGTCCTCCGCCGCGTCCAGCAGATCACCGCCAGCTGCGCCACCGGATGCGCCCTCGACCGCCCCACATGGGACGACCCGCTCGCCAGGAGAAACCAATGGACCAACCCGCGCCCCGCATGAAAACCGACTGGCTACTCACCCGGGCCGACCTGGACGCCGCCACCGCCAGCACAGCCAAGGTCATGAACGACCCCCGCACCAGCCCGCTCGCGCGGTGGCAGTTCGCCGTCCAGGAACAAGCCGCCTACCGGGCCTACCAGGCCCAGCCCGGCGGCGACGCCGACCTGCAGGCCTGGGCCGAGGAATGGGCCGCCCAGTACGAGGCCCGGACCACCCAGGCAACCCCCGGAATTGAGGCAGGCGCATGACCCGCAGCCACCCGGCGACGGCGTGCACCGCGCCCGCACCGCCGCCGCACCGGCCAGCACCACCACGGTGCACCGCCGAGCAGGAAGGAGGTACGTAGCCATGCCAGCCCCGCCACGCCGCCCCGGCGCCGAACGCGACGAGTGGCTGACCGTCGACGAGATCTGCACCGAACTGAAAATCTCCCGCCGCACCTTCGACCGGTGGCGCGCCACCGGCAAGGCCCCCCGCTGCAAGCCCCTCCCCGGCGGGACACTCCGGATCCGGCGCAGCTGGTTCGACGAATGGCTCGACGCCGACAAGGACATCGCGTGACCACCTCGTTCGACGTCCGCATCTGGGCGCTTGAGACACGGCGCACGAAGACCACCGGCTACCGCGTCAGGTGGAGGGTCGCCGGACGACGGTTCGGCGAGCCGTTCTCCACCCGCCAGCTCGCCGACTCCTACCGTGCCGCCCTGGTCACCGCCGCGAAACGCGGCGAGCCGTTCGACACCGACACCGGCCTGCCCGACTCGATGATGCGCACGCTCACCACCATCACGTTCTACGAGCACGCCGCCGAATTCACCGCCGCGGTGTGGCCCGCGGTATCGGCGAAAAGCCGCATCAGCCTGATCGAGACCCTCTCGTACACGGTGCCCGTGGTGACGTCGAACCTTCCCGGCCGCCCCGGCGACAGCCTGCTGCGCGCCGCGCTCCGCAAAGACCTCAACCAAGGAGAGCACGCGGCCCAGCCGGACAAGGACGAGGCCCGGGCCCTGGCCTGGCTCAAGAGGGCCTCCCGGCCGGTCAGCTCCCTCGAGGACCCGTCCGTCGTTGCGGACGTCCTCGACGCCCTGGCCGCCAGGCTCGACGGCACGCCAGCCTCCCCCCAGTACTTCTCCCGCCGCCGCCGGGTCCTGCACAAGGCGCTCGCCTACGCCGTACGCAAGAAAAGGCTCAGCAAGAACCCGCTGGCCAAAGACAACCTGCCCGACGGCTGGACGCCCCCGGGAAAGCCCGACGACACGGTCGACCCCCGCTCGATCGCGGGACCGGCGCTGGTGGCCGCCATGATCGGCGCCTGCGACCGCGTCGGCGTCCGGCAAGGACCCAGGTTCACGGCCTTCTACGGGTGCATGTTCTACGCCCTCATGCGGCCCTCCGAAGTCGCCGCGCTGGTCCTCTCAGGCTGCGACCTGCCCGAGGCAGGCTGGGGACGGCTCAGCTTCGCCGACGCCAGCCCATCAGCGGGCCGGGCCTACACCGACGACGGGGCGGTGCACGAGGACCGCGGCCTCAAAGGCCGGACCAAGGGCAGGCCGAGCACCAGGGCCAGGCGCCCGGTCCGGTCGGTCCCCATCCCGCCCGAGCTCGTCACGATGCTCCGCGGCCACGTCGCCAGGTTCGGAACCGGCCCGGACGGCCGGGTGTTCCGGTCCGAACAGGGCAACCGGATCATGGCCTCGACCTGGTGGCAGGTCTGGGTCAAGGTCCGCAAGGCGTCC
This sequence comes from Streptosporangiaceae bacterium, assembly GCA_030040475.1. The sequence continues at coordinate 371 of JASHTQ010000480.1, read as the reverse complement.
CTGACCGCCGAGCAGCTCGCCTCCCCGCTGATGCGGAGGCCCTACGACCTGCGCCACGCGGGCGTGGTCTGGCGGCTCAACTCCGGCGTCCCGCCCGCCGAAGTTGCCTCCTGGGCCGGGCACTCCGTCGAAACGCTCATGCGGGTCTACGTGCACTGCATAACCGGGATGGAAGACGTCTGGATCAGCCGCATGGACCAGGCGCTGCGCCAGGAGGGACGGTGATTCCCGTGGGGACGATATGGGGACGGAGACCGTCATCCAGCGGCATCCGGTGGCATGACACGTCCGAGAATGACATTCGCGTAATTCCCATACCCGCAGGTCAGCCCACGATTGACGCAGACAGCACGGGGCGCCCCCAGCAGGAT
>JASHTQ010000479.1 GCA_030040475.1 Streptosporangiaceae bacterium | reverse complement strand
GTCGAGCAGGCAACAGCTTCGCTTGTCTGGACATATTCACAGACTCTTGACAGGTCATAGATGCCCGAAGCAAGATCAGCTATCGGTAACCGGTCCGGGTGGTGGGAGGCTGACCAGCGATGACGGCCGACCCGGGGCGGCAGGCGGGGCTGCGGATCGGCGTCGTGCTCGAGGCATTCCTCGACTGGCCGCTCGAGCAGGTCATGAGCTGGCTGCGCCGGGCCGCGCCCGAGGTGACCGACGTGGAGATCGGGGCCGGCGGGTACGCGCCGCACCCGCACTGCGACGTGGCCGGCCTGCTGCGCGACGGGCAGGCACGCGCGGGCTGGCTGGCCAGGATCGGCGGGCACGGGCTGCGGGTCGACGCGCTGAACGCGTGGGGCAATCCGCTGCACCCTGATGCCGACGTGGCCCGGCAGCACGACAAGGCGCTGCGCGACGCGATCAGGCTGGCCACGCTGCTCGGGGTGGACCGGGTGGTCGCGCTGGCGGGGTGCCCTGGCGGCGCCCCGGGAGACCAGGTGCCGCACTTCGGCGCGGGCGGCTGGCTGCCCTACCTGGAGGGCGTCTACCAGCGGCAGTGGGACGAGCAGATCGCGCCGTACTGGGCGGGGCTCGCGTCGTTCGCGGCGGCCGAAAACCCGCAGCTCCGGGTGTGCCTCGAGCTTCACCCAGGCACCTGCGTGTTCAACGTCGAGACGTTCCGGCGGGTCGCGGCGCTCGGGCCCGCGATCGCGGCGAACCTGGACCCCAGCCACTTCTTCTGGATGGGCATGGACGGGCACAAGGTGGCGACGGCGCTGGGCGGCCGGGTGGCGCACGTGCACGCCAAGGACACCGTCTTCCACGCCGACAGCCTGGCCCTGAACGGGCTGCTCGACCGGCGCTGGCCGGAGCCTGCGACCGACATGCCGTGGACGTTCGCGGTGCCGGGCCGCGGCCACGACCTGCGCTGGTGGGCCGGGCTCATCCGCGCGCTCGGCGGATCGGAGGCGCTGGTCGTGTCGATCGAGCACGAGGACCCGTTCGTGCCCGCTGCCATCGGCGTGCCCGAGGCCGCGCGGCTGCTGCGCGCCGCGATCGACGCCGCGCTGGAGCCGGCGTGACCGGTCGGGTGCGCGTCGGGCTGATCGGGACCGGCGTGATCGCCCAGGTCATGCACCTGCACTACCTGGCCGAGCTCGCCGACCGGTTCGAGGTGGCGGCCGTGTGCGACCTGGACGGTGCGGGCGCTGCTGCCTGCGCCGCTCGGTACGGCGTGCCCGCGGTCTTCACGGACTGGCGGGAACTGCTCGGGCATCCGCTTGACGCGGTGCTCGTGCTGACCTCCGGCAGCCACGCCCCGATCGCCGAGGCGGCCGCGGAGGCCGGGCGGCACGTGTTCGTCGAGAAGCCGATGTGCTACTCGGCGGCCGAGGGGCGGGCGATGGTCGCGGCCGCGCAGCGCGCCGGGGTCGTGCTGATGACGGGGTACCCGAAACGGTACGACCCCGCGTTCGGCCGGATGCGGGAGGAGATAGCCGCGGTCGAGGGCGCGCGGCTGCTGCGGGTGACCACGTTCGAGTCGCCGCTGCGGCCGTATGTCTCGCACTACCCGCTGTTGCCGCGCAGCCCGCTGCCGGACTCCATCGCTGCCGAGCTGCGGGCCGACAGTTCTGGCCGGATCGCGGCGGCGGTCCCGGCGGCCAGCGAGCTCGAGCGGCGGGTCTACGAGGGTGTGCTGCTGGACACGCTGGTGCACGAGCTCAACACGGTGCGCGGGCTGCTCGGCGAGCCGACCCGTGTCGAGTTCGCGAGCCTGGCGATGAACCAGGTCACGGTCATGCTGCGGTTCGGGGAGCTGCCGGTGGCCATCCACTGGATCGACCTGCCCGGCATCGCGCGGTACGGGATGGAGTTCGCGCTGTACGCGCCGGACCGGCGGCTTCGGCTGACGTTCCCCTCGCCGTTCCTGCGCAACGAGCCCGCCGTGCTCGAGATCGAGGGCGGCGATGCCGGCGGTTCGGCGCGGTCGTGGTCCACCGCCGAGGTCGCCGGGTACGGGAGCGGGTTCAGGCGGGAGCTCGAGGCGTTTCACTCGGCGATCGCCTTCGGCCTGGTGCCCGGCACGGCGGGCGCGGACGGGCTGCGGGATGTCATGCTGTGCCAGGCCATCATCGACTGCCACCATCGCGGCACGGCGGTCGAGGATCCCACCGGTGATTGAGACGGAGCGGCGTATGAGCGAGGTCGGATGAACGAACAGAGCGGCGCGCGGCCGATCGCGGTGGCCAACGCCCCGGTCAGCTACGGGGCCTTCGAGCTGACCGTCGGCCAGGACCCGAACGTGCCGGACGGCGTCACGGTCCTGGATCAGGTGGCGGCGGCGGGCTACGACGGCATCGACCTCGGCCCGGTCGGCTATCTCGGCGAGGGCGGGCAGCTCGGCGAGCTGCTTGCCGCGCGCGGCCTGGGGCTGGCCGGCGCGTACGTGGAGCTGCCCTACGCCGAGCCGGACGCGCTGGAACGGGAGCTGCCTGCGCTTGATGCCATCCTGGACGTGTTCGACGCGGTGCGGTCCTACCTGCCCGGTCCGGCGCCGCGGCCGACGCTGGCCGAGGCGGGGAGCCTGGCGCGGCGGAGCAGGCCGGGGCGTTCGGCGCGGGACCACTCGGTCGGGTTCGATGCGGACGCCTGGCGGCGGTTCGCGGCGGGGCTTGCCACGGTCCTGTCCCGCTGCCGGGATCGCGGCTACGAGCCGACCTTCCACCCGGAGACCGGAACCAACGTCGAGGCGCCCTGGGAGATCGAGCGGGTGCTCGAGGTGTCCGACGTCGGGCTGTGCCTGGAGACCGGGCACATGCTCCTCGGCGGCGGCGACCCGGTGGCGATGCTGCGGGACCTCGGCGACCGGATCAACCACGTGCACCTGAAGGACGCCCGGCTTTCTGTCATGGACCAGATCGTCGCGGACGAGGCGGCGGTGACCGAGATCTGGACCAGGGAGGCGTTCTGCGCGCTCGGCGGCGGCGACCTGGACGCGGATGCGGTGCTCGACGGGCTGCGCGCGATGTCGTTCGGCGGCTGGCTGGTGGTGGAGCAGGACATCCTGCCGCGCAGCGCGGAGCGGTTCGCGCGGGCCGCCGCGGAGCAGGCGCACAACCGGGAGTTTCTCGCGGCGCGGGGGCTGTGATGGTCTTCCGGCTGGGGCTGATCGGCGCGGGGCGGATGGGACGGACGCATCTGCGGGCGCTGGCGGGGTCGTCGCGGGTTGCGGTGACGGCGATCGCGGAGATGTCTGTTGCTGCGCGTGAGGCCGTCGCGGCACCTGGGGTGGCGGTGTATCCGAGCGTCGCTGACCTGCTCTCCGACGCGCCGCTTGATGGGGTGCTTATCGCGGCGCCCACGGACCAGCACGGCGGCATCATCGCCGAGGCGGCGGCGCGGGGGGTGCCGATCCTGTGCGAGAAGCCGTGCGGGCTGACGGCTGCCGTCGCGCGCGCGTCGGCGTCTTCGGCGGCCGATCTTGGGGTGCCGTTGCAGGTGGCGTACTGGCGCAGGTTCGTGCCCGGGCTGCGGGAGCTGCACGACCGGATCGCGGCCGGGTCGTTCGGCGCCATCCACCTGGTGACCTGCTACCAGTGGGACCGCGAGCCGCCGCCGCTGGCCTTCCGCGCGCACAGCGGGGGGATCGCGATCGACATGGGGGTGCACGAGTTCGACCAGCTGCGCTGGCTGACCGGGCAGGACATCGGGACCGTCGCGGCGGTGTCCGTGCCCGGGCCTGACGGGGTTGACGACGTCGACAGCGCGCAGGTGATCGTGTCCCTGTCCGGGGGCGCGGCCGGGTTCGTGTCGCTGGGGCGGTATTACTCGGCGGGGGACGCGGTCTGGGCGGAGGTGTTCGGCGCCGGGGGCAGCGAGCGGTGTACGGTGATCGATCCTGCCGAGGGCGAGCGCGCGCAGCTTGACGCGCTGCGGCGGCAGGCGGAGAGCTTCGCCTCGTACGCGGCCGGGGGACCGTGCGAGGGTGCGACGGCTTGCGATGCGGTCGCGGCGCTGGCCGCGGCGGAGCTGGTCAGCTCCCGGATTCCGGCCCTGAGCGGGTCCGTTGCCCCGGCCGGGTCCGGGGTCGCCGCGGAGCTGCCGCCGAGCTACCGGCACCGGGCGGGCGGATGAGCGCGGGCCCGGAGCTCCGGGTCGGCATCGTCGGTTACGGGCTGATGGGCAAGGCGCACAGCTACGGCTACCGGGTCGCGCCGATGCTGCGCCGCCTGCCGGTCACGCCCGCGGTCACCGTGATGTCCGGCCGGGATGGTGACGCGGTGGCTTTGGCGGCTTCGGCGTATGGGGTGCCGTCTGTTGTCACAGACTGGCGGGCGCTGATCCAGCGCGATGACGTCGACGTAGTGGACATCTGCACGCCGCCAGGTACGCACGCGCAGATCGCGATCGCCGCGGCGGACGCGGGCAAGGCCGTGCTGTGCGAGAAGCCGCTGGCGTTGTCCTACCGGGAGGCGGCCGCGGCGCTCGCCGCGGTGAGGCGGGCCGGAGTGCACCATGCGGTCGGCTTCAACTACCGGCGGCTGCCCGCGGTGGCGCTGATGTGCCGCATGATCGCCGAGGGCGCGGTCGGGGAGATCAGGCTCTGGCGGGCGTCCTGGCTGTCCGATGAGTTCGCCGACCCGGCCGTCCCGTATGACTGGCGCTTCGACCTGGCCATGGGTGGCTCCACGATCACCGACCTCGGCAGCCACCTGATCGACATGGCGCTGGCCATGGCCGGGCCGGTGCGGGGCACGTGCGCGCAGGCGGCCACGTTCACCGGGGAGCGGGCGGGGGATGATGGCGGGAGCGTGCCGGTGAGCGTCGATGACGCCGCCAGTGCCCTGCTGCGGTTCGAGTCCGGCGCGCTCGGGGTGTTCGAGGTGGCGCGCGCCGCCGTCGGCCGGCCCTGCGACTTCACCGTCGAGGTGAACGGCAGCCGCGGCACGCTGGTCTTCAGCTACGCCAGGCTGAACGAGCTGTGGTACTCCGGCGCGGGCGATGACCCGGGCCTTTACGGCATGCGGCGGATCCGCGCCGAGCACCCCAGCCACCCGTACGCCGCCCAGTGGTGGCCGATCGGCCAGGGCGTCGGGTACGGCTCCTCGTTCGCCAACCAGGTCGCCGACCTGCTCGAGGGCTGGCCTTCGGCCGCGTGGGCGCCGGGATTTGACCGGGGGGCCGCGGTGCAGGCCGTCTGCGAGGCGATCGAGAGGTCGGCCGCCAGCGGCCGCTGGGTCGCGGTGAGCGAGGTGACCGGCCCGGGCGCTACGACGTCGGCCTAGCAAAGGCCAGCTGAGGGGGCGTTCGGAGTGGCCGGCCGGCCGACGATCATCGGCGGCGGGGTCATCGGCGCGTTCCTGGCCTCCTGGTCCGTGTGACTGGGTCCGGTAATAACCGGCCCTCGTGCTCCGCGGAGACTTCGTGCTCCGGGGAGGCTTGCCCTTGCATCAGCGACCACGCCCGCCGCAGCGCGACGGCGAACGAGGCGACGAGCACGTAGGCCACCGCATAGACGTAAGACTGGTCGTGCGGCTTGACGGTAAGGGCGATGCCCACCCCCAGCTGGATGACGTAGGCGGTGATCGCGAGGAACATCTGCACCTTTGCGGTCTGGTGCCAGGCCAGCTCCCTATGCAGCCGCCAGGTGCTGTACAGGCTCACCAGCGCCATCGTCGTGGCGACCTCGCCAAGGCTGGTCAGCGGGATCAGCGCGAGGAGCGAGACGAAGAAGCTGTTGACCAGGGCGGTGAACGCGGAACCCGCGACGGACCGGGCGGCGGGCGGGGCGCCCTTGCCCAGCACCGTCTCCGGTCTCAGCGAGGCCGCGACGAACAGCAGGCCGATAAGCGCTCCCGCGGCGGTCCCCGCCGCCGCGAAGTACCCGGTGAAGCTATCCGGAACCACTGGCTGCCCTCCCACGACACACCGGCCACCACGCCAGTAATCCCGGCAAGTCTCCCACCTCGGCAGTACCGGTGGCGTCTAACGGCCCCTGACCTGCTCGGCCTGCTGCCGGACAGCGGTGAGGACCCGCCCGTCACCAGGTGCTGCCGGGATGGCGGTAGTGATCAGCCGCCTGGCGGGCTTACCTGATCCCGACCTGGCCTAGCGGCGGGCTGGACAAGGGCCGCGGGCGGGAGCGCTTCCGCGGGAGGGCGTCGAGCAGTACCGAGCTGCCCAGGATCAGGGTTCCCGCATACGCGATGGTGATGGTCATGGCCAGCAGGATCGCGGTGGCGTTCTGGGTGATCAACGCGATCGTCCAGATGGACGCGGCCAGCGCGGTTCCCGCCGCGATCACCGTCAGGCCCGACTTGACGCCCCTGCTTACCGGCGGCCGCCGGGCCGGAAGGCGCTCGGCTGGAAGGCGCTCGGCCGGAAGGCGCTCGGCCGGGAGCCGCTCGGCTGGGAGCGGCCGGGCCGGGGCGGCGGCGGGCGGGATGTCGGCGGTGACCGCGGTCAGTTCCAGGTAGGTCCGTGAGGCGAATACCTTGCCCACCCGCGCGTCGAACTCGTGCCTGTCAAGGCGGCCCTGCACGAAGGCGACCTTGAGCGCCTCGATCGCCCGCTCCCGGTCGGCGTGCGAGGCCCGCAGCCGGCCTGCCTCGTCGGTGCCCATGGCGGTTAAATGATCCCGTGACAGATCAGACCAGCGCGGACGAGCATCCAGTGGTGACCAACCGCTCGGTTCCGGCGAATATCATCCTGCCGCACGTTATCTATCGTAACGTCGCGGAGGCGTCACGCTGGCTCACGGCCGTGTTCGGTTTCGGGGAGCATTACCGCTACGGGGAGCCGGATGCGCCGAACGGGGCGCAGGTGCATCTCGGTGCGGCCTGGGTAATGCTGAACGCGGCAGGTCCCGGCGAGAAGACCCCGGCGGAACTCGGCTACGGGACACAGTCGCTGACCGTGTTCGTCCCCGATGTGGACGCGCACTACGAGAAGGCCAGGGCGGCGGGCGCCACGATCGTCGAAGAGCCGCACGAGACCATGTACGGGGAGCGCCAGTACGGTGTCCTCGACCTCGACGGCCACCACTGGCTCTTCGCCGCGCACGCGCGGGACGTCGGCCCCGCCGAATGGGGCGCGACCGTAACCTCCGCGGGCTAGCCGTCAGCTCGCGGCCGGTAGCCGTCAGCTCGCGGCCGGGTCGGCGACCCTGGCCATGAGGAGCGGCTCGCCGGTGCTCGTGTCGGTCACCAGCAGCAGGTACGGACGATCGAAGGTGATCACGCGCTTCGGCGCTTGCGCCGCGCTGGCCACCACGCCCACCGCGGTCGCGGCGCTGGCCACCGTGCCCTTCTCCCCGACCTGCAAGGTGGCGGCCTGCTCCACGAGGCCGATGCAGCACGCCTGCGGCGACAGCCCGCTGAAGTCTGCGGCTCCGGTGAACGCGACGCCCATGCCCAGACGGCTCAGCAGGTCCTTCAGGCCGACCCGGGTGCTGAGGTTCACCTTGGGCAGCGCGACGGCGTCGTCGCCGCTGAGGCCGGCAGCCGAGGCATGCCCGGCCAGCGTCGTCGTGATCGTGCCGAGCGCGGACGCCGCGGGCATGGCGCAGGACGCGGCGCCCGAGGGCGGCAGCAGCGCGACCATGGTCAGCTTGCCGCCGCGGTACGGAAGCGACACCGCGGTCCAGCCGGCCATCTGGAAGACGCGGTAGCCGCCGCCGTTCAGGTAGCTCACGGTGGCGCGACGGCCCGCGGCGGTGGTGAACGGCCCCGGAGCGGTCTGGCTGGCCTGGAACGGGGTGGCCCATCCGGCCTGCAGGTACAGCGCGTCGGTGAGCACCCAGGCGTCGTCCTGCAGCATGCCGGGCTGCAGCAGTTGCGGGATGTGCCCGCGGGTGGCGGCCGAGATCGCCTGGTTGATCTCCTGCTCGGCCTTGCCGGGGTCGCTCAGCAGCGGCACGTGGGCCACGCAGGCGCCGTAGCCGGTGGCGACCGCGTTGAGGTAGCTGCGCAGGGTCTGCACGCTCGGGTCGTCCCACACCTGGTCGGTGGAGGAGACCGTCACGCCCGGGCCGTCCAGGTCGCGCATCGCCGCCAACCGTGCCTGCAGGCCCGCCTCCAGCGCCTGGCCGCTCGCCGCGGGCAGGTGCAGCACGCCAGCCATCGCCTGCGCGGTGCCGCCGAGTGCGCCGATCCGCATCCGGCGACCATCAAGGCCGCCGCCGTCACCGCCAGTCCGGCGGCCGCTCCCCGTTTTTTCATGCCGATCTGACGAGGCATGCCCGGATTCGGTTTCACCCGTTGCAGCACCGTAATACGGCGCCCGAGGACGTCAGCCCCTCGGCGCGGCCGGCCGGCGTATAGCGTTCCTGCTATGGACTGGAAGATCGAGCTGGTTGCTATCCCGGTGACGGACGTGGACCGGGCCAAGGCCTTCTACGTGGACCAGGTCGGGTTCAACGCCGACCATGACTACCAGGTCAGCGAGACGCTGCGGTTCGTGCAGCTCACGCCCCCGGGGTCGGCGTGCTCCATCGTGCTCGGCACCGGGATCACCGAGATGGCGCCGGGCTCGCAGAAGGGCGTGCAGTGCGTGGTCGCGGACGCGGCGGCCGCCAGGCAGGAACTCCTGGCGCACGGGGTGCAGGCCAGCGAGGTGGACGTCCAGCCGTGGGGATCGTTCGTCAGGTTCGCCGACCCTGACGGCAACACCTGGTCGCTGCAGCAGCTGCCGGAGTGGCGGTAGCCGTTCACCATGGTGAGCGCCGCCGTGCTGTCCGTGACGAACTGATCGGGGTGCGGGGGTCACAAGCCTCGTCTATCGGGACCCGGGGGACACGCACCCCATCGCTTCGCCGGCGACGCATCCCTGCCAGGTATCGATAGCCTCACGCATAACACTGATCACTGTGGCGCGAACCCGCGATTGCCCCGGACCGGGGACCGGGGACCGGGGACGGAACGGGGCGGGCCGGGGCGGGCCGGTCAGCCGGACTCGTCGTAGCGGACCGGGGTGGCGTAGCGCGGGTCGGAGTGGCTGGCCCAGTACAGGTCCTGCAGCTGGCGGGTCAGCGGCCCGGGGGTGCCGGTGCCGACCGGCTTGCCGTCGACGACGGTTACCGGCATGACCCCGCCGGCCGTGGAGGTGACCAGCACCTCGGCCGCCGAGGACAGGTCACCGGCGGTCAGCGTGCCCTGCTCGACCCGCTGGCCGGCCTCGAGGGCCAGCTCGATCACCGTCCGCCGGGTGATGCCGGCCAGCGTCCCGCCGGCGGGAGTCAGCCACCGGCCGCCGGTGAACGCGAACACGTTGTAGCCAGGCCCCTCGGTGATCGCGCCGGACAGGTCGCGCAGCACCACCAGGTCGGCGTCATGGTCGTAGGCGTCAAGCAGGGCCAGGTCAAGGTCCAGCCAGTGATAGTTCTTCACCAGCGGGTCGACGCTCTGCGGCGGGATGCGCACCACCTCGCTGACCCGCATGCTCGCGCCCTCGGCCCTGCGGCTGATCCAGACGAACGGCACGGCGTAGCAGTAAAAGGTGTTCCGCGCGGTGCGGAGGTCACGGCTGCCCGCCGCGAGCCGGCCTCGCGTGCACGTCATCGAGACGTACGCCTCCCGCAGTCCGGCCCGGCTGACGCAGCCGTGCAGGATGGCCTCGATCTCGGCCCTGCTGTACCCCGGGTCGAGCCGGAGCCGGGCCATGCTGGCGCCGAACCGGTCCAGGTGGGCGTCCAGCCGGTAGAACCGGCCGTCCCAGACGTGCACCACGTCGTAGCTGCCGTCGGAGCGGGTCACGCCGAGGTCCAGGACCGATATCCTGGCGTCGCCGACCGGGCAGTACCGCCCGTCGATCCAGGCCGCGCCTGCCGACCACGCGCCTGCCGACCACGCACCTGCTCCCGTCACGTCTGCCTCCCGCACCGTCGCGCCGCCGAGCACAATTGACAGTTCAGCCGCCCGTGACGGCCGCTTCGGGCCAGGCACGGGCGAGGATCTCCGCCACGGTCTGCGCCGCGGTCTGCGCCGAGGTATCGAGCCAGAGGCCGATGCGGGGCGTTTGGCTGCGGAGCACCTCGTCGAGCTGCGCGATGGCCCACGGGCCGTAGGCGGTCTTGGCCCTGGCCGCCTCGCGGGCGGCGATCGCGGCCCGCGACGGGGCGAGCACCACGACGAGCAGCGGCCGGCTGCGGATCATGGCGGTCATCTCGGCGAGGTACTCACCGAGGATCACGTCCTGGGCGATCACGGTGAAACCTGCCTCGCAGTAGGCGTCGCTGACGGTCGCGGTCAGCTGATAGCGCAGCCGGAGCTGCCGCAGCGCCTCCGGGCTCGGCTCCGGGGTCATGCCCGCGCGGCCGCCGACCACCATGCGCCGGAACACATCGCCCCTGACGTGCACCGAGCGCGGCAGCCGTTCGGCGAGCAGCTGGGCCACCGTGGACTTGCCCGCGGCCTGGATGCCGGTGACGAGCACGACCGAGGGCTGCGGCATCGACGTCAGGGACGTCACGGCGAGGCGGCGAAGGGTTGCTCGGGCCAGAAGGGCCACTCCTCGAACCAGCTGCAGCGGCCGTCCGCACCGAGCCGGATCAGCCACAGGTCGCGGTACTCCTGGGTGAGCGGATCGGAGTAGCCGACCTCGGCCCGCACCACGGCCATCGGGCCGTCGACGGCCACGATCTGCGTGGCCAGGGTGAAGACCTCGTCGGGGACGATGGCCGCGGCGACGCCGTCCCCGATCAGCGGCTCGCCGGCCTCGGCGTCCGCCACGATTCCCGCCGTGCTCCTCATGGGATACCAGGCTAGGCTTCCTGCCATGCCGCGTACGCCAGACGACATGATGAGCGCGGTGAGCGGGTCGCTCGCCGTGCGGACGGGCCGGTCGCTGCGGGAGTGGCTGGCCCTGGTCCGGGCCTCGGGGCTGGATCCGCTGGACCAGAACGCGGTGCGGGGATGGCTGCGGCGCGAGCACGGCGTGCCCCAGAACAGCCAGTGGGCCATCGGCGGGCTCGGCGACGACGTCACCGCGGAGGACCGCGGCACCTACATCCCGTTCGTCCGCGGCAGCCAGTTCGCGGCGGCCACCGCCGCCGCCGGCGACGTCGACGACGAGGTGCTGGGCCTGCTGCGGCCGGCCTACGAGCAGAACCCGTAGCGTGCCGGCGTGACGCAGGCCGGCAACGATGCCCTGACCGCGGTGGCGCAGGCCTACCGGGTGTTCGCCCGGCGGGAGGCGCGGGGCAGGTCGGCGGCGTACGAGGCGCTGGCCGAATCGGTCGCGGACGATTCGGCCGTGGCGGGCTTCATCGCGTCGCTGCCGCCGGGCAAGCGCCAGCCGCAGCTGGTGTTCGCGGCCGCGCGGTACCTGCTCGGCGCCCCGCCGGTCATCGGGTCGCTGCGCGAGCTCGTCGGCCGGGCCGGGGCCGAACTCACCCAGGTGATCATGACCAGGCGCACGCAGACCAACGAGCCTGCGCGCTGTGCGGTCCTGCTGCCGGCCCTGGCCCGGCTGCCGCAGCCGGTTGCGCTGATCGACGTCGGCGCGAGCGCCGGGCTCACCCTGCTGTTCGACCGCTACTCCTACGACTACGGCGGCTACCTGCTGGCCGGCCGCGACCCGGATGCCCCCACCCTGCGCTGCCAGCCCCGCGGGCCGGTGCCGCTGCCGTCGCGGCTCCCGGACATCGCCTGGCGGGCCGGGCTCGACCTGAACCCGCTCGACGTCACCAGCGACGACGACGTCCGCTGGCTGTCCTGCCTGGTCTGGCCGGGGGAGAGCGACCGCGCGCGGCGGCTGGCGGCGGCGATCGCCTCCGCCCGCCGCGACCCGCCCGCGGTGTACCGCGGCGATCTGGTCGCCGACCTGCCCGCCCTGGTGACGCGGGCGCCCGAAGGCGCCACCCTCGTCGTCTACCACACATCCGTGCTGTACTACGTCACCGCGGACCAGCGCGAGGAGTTCGTCCGCACGGTCCGCGGGCTTGGCGTCGTCTGGCTGTCCAGCGAGGCGCCCGGCATCTTGCCGGGGACGGGCACTCCGGTCCGGGACGAATTGCAGTGCGTCGTCGCCCGCGATGGTCATCCGGTCGCGCGCGCCGACAGCCACGGCACCTGGCTGCACTGGCTGGGACCGCCCTTGGCTCATTAATTCGGTATTTCTGGTCTGATTAGTTGGGATCGGGGTACGGTTTGAGGGACGTGGTTCCGGCGGCAGCCGGGATCAGCCTGCGAGAAGCGAGCGCGAGCAGCACCGACGGCTAGGAGGAAACGTGAGCAGTACCGATGGGTTCGTGGCCAACTCCGAGCAGTACGCGGCCGGGTTTGACAAGGGGGATCTGCCGCTGCCGCCTGCCTCGCACGTCGCGGTGGTGGCGTGCATGGACGCCCGGCTCAACCCCTACGGAGTGCTGGGGCTGAGCGAGGGAGACGCGCACGTCATCCGCAACGCGGGGGGCGTCGTGACCGACGACGTGATCCGGTCGCTGACGATCTCGCAGCGGCTGCTCGGCACGACGGAGATCATCCTCATCCACCACACCGACTGCGGGATGCTCACCTTCCACGACGATGACGTCAAGGCCCAGATCGAGGCGGACACGGGGATACGGCCGCCGTTCGCGCTCGAGGCCTTTCCCGACCTCGACGGGGACGTCAGGCAGTCGATCGCCAGGGTCAAGGCCAGCCCGTACGTTCCGCACAAGGACTCCATCCGCGGCTTCGTCTACGAAGTCGAAACCGGCCGGCTGCGCGAGGTCAAGGACTGATATCGTCACCTGGTGACGGCCGTAGCGGAAACGAACGGGCCGGGCGGGGATGTCAGCGCCCGCTCGGCGCGGCTGCGGCACCTGATCGTCACCGTGTACGGCCTGTACGGCAGGTCCGACGGCGGCTGGCTGTCGGTGGCGGCGCTGATCCGGCTGCTCGGCGACCTCGGGGTGGACGAGCCCGCGGTGCGGTCGGCTATCTCGCGGCTGAAACGGCGGGGCGTCCTGCAGGCGCGGCGGCACGAGGGCGCTGCGGGGTACCAGCTCTCCCCCGAGGCGCTGGCCATCCTGCGCGAGGGCGACGCCAGGATCTTCCGGCGGCAGCGCGGCACGCTGGCCGACGGCTGGCTGCTCGCTGTGTTCTCGGTGCCCGAGTCGCAGCGCCACCGGCGGCACGTGCTGCGGTCGGAGCTGACCAGGCTCGGCTTCGGCATGGTCGCGCCCGGCGTCTGGATCGTGCCCGCGCACCTGCAGGACGCGACGGCGCAGACGCTGCGCCGGCTCGACCTCGACGCCTACGCGGACCTGTTCCGGGCGGATCACCGGGCGTTCGGCGACCTGGCCGACAAGATCCGGCTGTGGTGGGACCTGGACGAACTCGAGCGCAGGTACGAGGCGTTCATCGAGGCGCACGAGCCGGCGCTGCGCCGCTGGCAGCGCGCCGCGCGAAGCGGCCGTGAGGCGTTCGCCGACTACGTTCGGGCGCTCACCGACTGGCGGCGGCTGCCGTACCTGGACCCCGGGCTGCCCGCGGAACTGCTGCCCGACGGCTGGATCGGCATCCGCGCCGCCGAGGACTTCTTCACGCTGCGCGCGCTGCTCGAGGAACCGGCCCGCGGCTACGTCCAGCAGGTGATCACCGCGGGCCGCGACGGCTGAGCGGGCGCGATTAACCACCGCCCGTTCGGCATAAAAAAGATTTTGATTTTTACCGAACGAACGGTGGTTTCACCTTTCCTCGCTAGCTGAGCGCGGCGGTGGCCTGGAGCTCGATCAGGGCCTGCGGGTCCCACAGGCGGGTCACGCCGACGGCGGCCATGGCCGGGTAGTCGGGGCCGGCCAGGCGGCGCCAGGCCGCGCCGATCTGGGTGGCGTGCGCGCGGTAGAGGTCCACGTCGACCAGGTAAATCGTGAGGCTGACCAGGTCGGCGGGCCGGCCGCCGGCGGCGTCCAGGGCAGTGAGGAGGTTGGCGAGGGCCTGCTCGAACTGGCGGACGATGCCGCCGGAGACGATCGTGCCGTCCTGGCCGGCTCCGGTCTGGCCGGCCAGGTACACCAGCCGGGTCGCGGTCACGGACACCGCGTGCGAGAAGCCGGAGGGGCGGGCGAGTCCCGCCGGGTTGATCCGTTCCATGGCCACACCCTAGCGGTATCGCGTTCTGTTGACGGTCGTAGAAGATCCGGCATACGATCGGTCCATGCGCATAGCGGTGATCGGCGGCGGGCCCGGCGGGCTGTATTTCGCGGCCCTGGCCAAGCAGCTCGATCCGGGGCACGACATCACCGTCTGGGAGCGGAACGCGGCCGACGACACGTTCGGCTTCGGCGTGGTGTTCTCCGACGAGACGCTCGGCGGCATCGAGCACGCCGATGCCGGGATCTTCGCCGCGATGAGCCGCGAGTTCGCCCGCTGGGACGACATCGACGTGCACTTCCGCGGCAGCACGTTCACCTCGGGCGGACACGGCTTCGCCGCGATGAGCCGCAAGCGGCTGCTGGCCATCTTGCAGGCGCGCTGCGCTTCGCTCGGGGTACGGGTCTTGTTCCGCGCGCAGGCGCCGGACGCGGCGGAGCTGGCCGCCTGCTACGACCTGGTGGTGGCCTCGGACGGGGCGAACTCGGCGACCCGGGGTCGGTTCGCGGACACGTTCTCGCCGTCGATTGAGCGACGGCGGTGCCGGTATATCTGGCTCGGCACCGACCTGGTCTTCGACGCGTTCAAGTTCTACATCCTGGACACCCCGGCCGGGATCATGCAGGTGCACGGCTACCCGTACAGCGGGGACGCCAGCACGTTCATCCTGGAGATGCACGAGGAGGTGTGGCGGCGCGCCGGGTTCGGCGACGTCGCGGCGGAGGACCTGGCGCCCGGGCAGAGCGACGAGGCGTCGATTGCGCTCATCCGCGAGCTGTGCGCCGGGGTGCTCGGCGGGCACGAGCTTGTCGCCAACAACTCGCGGTGGACCTCGTTCGGCACGGTCAGGTGCCAGACCTGGCGGCACGAGAACGTCGTGCTGATCGGCGACGCGGCGCACACCGCACACTTCTCGATCGGCTCGGGCACCAAGCTGGCCATGGAGGACGCGCTGGCGCTGGCCGCCTGCCT
>JASHTQ010000478.1 GCA_030040475.1 Streptosporangiaceae bacterium | reverse complement strand
TGTGTGTCCTCGCGGATAAAGGTGGCCGAATCACTTGACGTAACCGCCTGCAGCAAGCAGGGTCATGGTTCTAGGCCCATGCAATCCCACGGAGGGCAAGTGCGCCATTTGGCCGACATTCCCCGTTGGTGTGAGGATGTCACCGACTCCGCCGGTCCGGTACGTTTCGCCCGCAGATCACGGCTCAAGGCGGCGGTGCTCGGGCGGCGGAACGAGCCGGATCCCTTCGTGCCCGCGGCGCGGGACGGCGGCCCGGCCGACTACGGGGCCGATGACGGGACCGCGCTGGCCTACACGGTTACCGGCAGGGTCCTGGACGCAAGCCCGCAGATCCTGGTGCTGTCCACCAGCCAGGGCGAGCAGCGCTTCCCGTTGTCGGCAGCCGCCAAGGCCTGGCGCGGCGGTTCGGTCTCGCCCGCTGCCCTCCGGCACGGCGACCACGCGATCGTGCGGCGCAGCCTGCCCGGCGGGCCGGTCGTGGACCGCATCTGGGCCGAGGTCGGCAGGGTTACCGGCACGATCATCGAGCGCGAGGGCCCGGTGACGCTGCTCGTCGACGAGGGGCCGGCGAAGGGCCGCAAGATCGTGATCATCGGCGCCAAGACCGCCGGCCGGATCCAGGTCCGCTTCCCGCGGCTCGAGCCTGGCTACCTGATCGACGTGATCGGGCTGAAGCACGAGGGGTTCCTGCAGGCCCTGATACCCGCGACATCACAGCCTCCCTACCGTGCCGACCGTCCGCCGACCCCCCCGCTGATCAGCGGTCACGTCCCCGATCCGGTCAGCGGGACCGCGGTCTGGCACGAGCCGGGCGAGGAACCGCAAGGCCTGCTCGGGCTCGCCTATCCGGCCCTGGACCCGGAGACAAGCTGCGAGCGCGTCATGGCCGCGCCGCCCGCGTGCTCCGGCGAACTGCACGCCGTCGATCCGCACGCCACCGGGCCGGGTTGCGTACGCCTGCCCTACCTGTCCGTGGGAAGCATGCTCAGGCTGCGCAACGACTGCACGGGTCGGACCAGGTTCCTGCCGGTGACCGGCTGCGGGGCGACCGCGCGGCTGTTCTGCGACCGCTGTGTCACCTGCGGGACCTCGCAGAAGGGCAGGATCGCCGACCTGACCATGGCCGCCTTCGTGGAACTGGGCGGGGCGCTTGAGACCGGCTGCTTCAACGCCACCATGACGATCGGCGGCTGAGGCATGCTCGTCGCCCTCAGGGAACTGCAGATTCCGGTGCTAGCGGCCATGCTGATCGGCGGATGCGCGGCCAAGGCATGGCAGGCCTGGCGGTCGCGTTCGGTGGCCGCGGGGATGGGCCCGACCGGGCTTTTCCCGCTTCGCCTGCGCCGCCCGGTCATGATCGCGACGTTCGTGACCGAGTTCGGCCTGGGCGCCGGGCTGGTCGCCACCGGCGGGCAGGCGGGCACCGCCCTGCCGGCGGCCAGCGTGCGGACGGCGACGGCGATCTTCTTCCTCATCGCGGTCGGCACCCTGCAGGAGGCGAGGCAGCGACGGCCCGAGGTCGGCTGCGGCTGCTTCGGCGAGCTCAGCGAG
Source organism: Streptosporangiaceae bacterium (assembly GCA_030040475.1). Next base: position 8,964 of record JASHTQ010000478.1, on the reverse strand, counting down.
ACGCCGATCGGCGTGCGTACGGTCATCCGCTCCGGCCTGCTGTGCGTCGCCGCCCTGGCCACGATCGGCACGCCGCCGCTGCGTATGCCGGCCTCCTCGACCCAGGCCGAGCTCTGGCTGGCCCTGCTGGCGGCCGAGGTGACCCTGATGGCCTTCCTGTCGCCGGAACTCGGCGAGATCCTGGTCAGGCTCGGCTACTCCGAGCCCTGCGAGCTGCGCAGGCTACCGGTCGGACGGACCTTGGCCGCCCTGCACACGAGTTCGCAGTGGCGCAAGTACGCCAGCCAGGTCACCGCGGCGACGCCGGCCGACGTGTGGCGGGAAGGGTGCTGGCGGTTCGTGGTGTATCCGGGGCTGGCGCACGGCCGGCGAGTCGACATCGTCTTCGCCGTCTACCTTCAGGCCCGCAGGCCCCCGATCCGCGCGGCGGTCCTCGACCAGGCCACCAACGAGGTCATCGGGCAGCCGGAGCCGGTCAGTCTGCCGTTATCTAGGTGATTCTAGGAAATACGCTAGAGTGCCTTATGGCCCGGCAGATTCGGGTAGCCGCATCCGCCCGCCGCGGCTAATTGGGCTGGGAGCGCAGGAACTTCCCGAAATGCGGGACCGTGAACGCGATCAGGCCACGCTCCGAGCTGTAGATAAGGCCCTTCTTGATCAGCCCGTCTCGTGCGGGCGACAGGCTCGACGGCTTGCGCCCCAGTTCGTCCGCGACTATCGACGTGGGCACCGGGTCGTCTCCGGTGGCTGCCATGGCTCGCATGTACTCGCGCTCGGCCGGGGTGGCCCGCTCGTACCTGCTGCCGAAGAAGCCGACCGCGAGCTCGCCCTCGGCCTCTGGCGCCGCCACGCGCACATCGCCCGCCGTTACCGGGCTCGCCGCGGCCACGTCCCAGGTGACCTTGCCGTACGCCTGGACAAAGTAGGGGTACCCGTCGGCAGCGGCGTACAGCGCGTCGAGGGCCTCGTCGGTGAAGGTCACGTCCTCGCGCTCGGCCGGCGCGAGCAGCGCGAGGTCCGCGGCCTCCCGTTCCAGCCGGTCTATCCGGGTGTACCTGAACAGCCGCTCGGAGTAGCTTTTGCTCGCCGACAGCACCGAGGGCAGGTGCGGCAGGCCCGCCCCGACGACGATCAGCGGGCCGCCCGACTGCGACAGCTCATGGCAGGCGGCGCACAGCGCGGACACGTCGGTTGCGGGCACGTCCTGCATCTCGTCCACGAACAGCGCGATTCCGACGCCGAGGTCGGCCGCGACCGAGGCGGCCTCGGCGAACAGCTCGGTGAGATCGACCTCGAGATCGCCGGAATCGGCCCGGCCACGCTGAGCCGGAACGTCGATGCCGAGCGTGACGGTGACCGAGGTCCCCTTGGGCGCCTTGGGATCGCGCAGCGCGAACGCCTTGAGCACGCCGAGGAAATACTCCACCCGATCCGGGGCGCGATGGCGCGGCGCCAGTTCGCGCACGGCCATGTGCAGGGCTCCCGCGATCGGCCTCCTGATCGACTGGTCCGGCCTGGCCTCGATCTTCCCGGTGCCCCACAGCCGCTGCAGCGCCATCGACCTGAACGTATTCAGCAGGACCGTCTTGCCGACGCCGCGAAGACCGGTGAGCACCATGCTGCGCTCCGGGCGCCCGCGGGCTATCCGCTCGAGCACGACCTCGAACTGGCTGATCTCCCGGTCGCGGCCGGCGAGCTCGGGGGGCCGCTGCCCGGCACCGGGGGCGTACGGATTGCGCACCGGATCCATTGGTAGTCAGGGGCGCGGTGCCGCTTGCGGCCCGTTTCCCCATCCCCCTTTCAATCCGTACGTGCGGTTTTCCCGCATACGGCTTACCGATGATCTTCTGTGCATGGTTACGCTGCCTTCGGATAGCGGATCGTGCCGCGGAGCCGGTAGAGGCCGTGCCCGTTGAACCATTCTTCTGTCCACGCGTCAGCCTGTCCCGCGTGCAGGTTCCGGCCCCTCTTCTTAACCATCAAGGAGCGGAGCCGCCGCACGACGTAGTCGTCGGCCTGGCGGAACTTGTCAGCGGCGTTCCCGGTACGGAAGTAGTTGCCCCAGCCGCGCAGGATCGGGTTGAGATCCGCGATCACCTCGCGGATGTCCTTTACTCCCACGCGGTTGCGGCCGGTGCGGTCCCGGACTTTGTCCCGGAGCCGGTTCATCGCCCGCTGTGAGGGCCAGCGGTGCAGGTAGTAGCGGATGATCCGCTTCTGTTCCCACAGCCGCCCGGACATGCGGGCGCGGAAATGGCAGCCGAGGAAGTCCAGGCCCTCCCGGCCCTGCCGGAGATCTACCACCTTCGTCTTATCCGGGTGCAGCCGCAGCCCGAGCGAGCCGAGGATCTCCCCGATCGCGTCCAGGGCCGCCCTGGCCTGCGCCGCACTGCGGCACAGCACCACGCCGTCATCGGCATAGCGCACCAGCTCCCCCAGCCCGCGCCGGGAGAACTCGGTGTCCAGGACGTGCAGGTAGATGTTGGCCAGCAGCGGGAGATCACCCCGCCCTGCGGCGTCCCGGCGACCGTCCGCCGGAACTCCCCGTCCACCATCACCCCTGCCTGCAGCCACAAGCGGACCAGCTTGACCACCCGCCGGCCCGGCACCCGCTTCCCGACCTCGGCGAGCAGCCGGTCATGGCTGATCTCGCCGAAGAAGTTCCGGATGTCGAACTCCGCGACAAACTCGCAGCCCTCGATGAACCCGGCACGAAGCCGCTCCATCGCCTGCGTGGCCGACCGCCTCGGCCGGAACCCGTACGAGCACGGCGCGAAGTCCGCCTCGAAGACCGGTTCCAGCACGATCTTGGCCGCCTGCCGGGCCACCCGGTCACGGACCGAGGGAATGCCGAGCGGCCGCCTGCCGCCGTCTGGTTTCGGGATGTCCACGCGCCTGGCCGGCGCGGGACGGTACCTGCCCGCGCGCAGGTCGGCCTGGAGTTCTCCCAGAAGCCGGGCAACCCCGTAGACCTCCTGCACATACGCCAGGGTGACGCGATCCACCCCGGCGGCCCCTCGGTTTACCTTGACTCGCTCCCACGCCTCCCACAGGACGTCACCCCTGCAGACACGGTCATACAGGGCGTGGAAACGCCGCTCCGGCGACTGCTTGGCCGCAGCCCATAGCTTGCGCTGAAGTCGTCGCACTTTCCAGGTGGACTCCCACCCGAGCACGGCAGGCTCACGCCCGCCGGGGTTGTTGGGCCGGGCGGTCCCGGCCATGCCCTCGCGCTTACCTTCTCCGCCAGCGTGATCAAAGCGAGGGCCCTTCCCTCCCGGCGCGTTCTGCTGCACGCCGATCACCGGTACTACGGCCCCCTCGGACTCCCGCTGCCCTCCAGGTGACTTCACCATCGGCTTATACCCCTGGTCTTCGCCCGACGCAGGCCAGGCAGACGGGCCTCTCCTGTTCCAGCCCAGACTGTGCGCGCGTGCCGCCCTCCGTACCCCGGGAGGACCCGCCAGGTCATAACCGGACCAAGACCAGGCGGACATGGCCTTCGCCGTGACATGAGCGGCCCGGCTCCTCCGTTGTGAGTCTGACGAGGCTGCAAGGTTCGCCTTACGCTACGGCCCGCGTGCTTGCTCCCTCCAAAGAGGCTTTTGACACCCCGCTTAGCCCGCCGCCTCTCAACGACGAACCGGGGCCTGCTACCGGGCGCTCCGGTACCTACCCGGACGGGACTTTCACCCGCGAGCCTGGACCAGCTTGCAGGACACAACATGGCATCGGACTCTATGGCCAGATCTAGCCCGGACCCTAGATTTGGCTAGAAAGCGCTACCGGCGTGTCGCGCCGGTAGCCCGTCATCGTTCCTGCGACTGGTTGAGGCGGGCCAGGTAGGCGTTATAGGCGGCCAGGTGCTCGTCGTCGTCCACGCTCTGGGTGCCGCTGGCCTGCCTCGCCCGGCGCGGTGCCGCGCCATCGGCGCCAGCGCTCCCGCCAGCGCTCTCGCCGACGCGCTCGGCGAAGTTGGCGCGCCTGGCGACCTCCAGCCAGCCGAGCCCGCCGTCGGCGCGGATCACCCGGCTCCAGGCGAAGAACACCGTCAGCATCAGCACGAACATGATGCCGGCTCCGCCGACCCACATCACCGCGCCGCCGATGTGCACGTCGTCGATGGGGCTCGGCGCCCAGGCCGGACGTCCGTCCGCCATGCTCGGGAACGGGTTGCCGCTCTCCGAGCCGAGCACGAGGCCGGTGAATGCGTCCACCGGCATGGCGATGAACAGCAGGAAGATCCGGGTCGGATACGACACCCGCCACTTGATCGGCTCGCGCCCGATCAGCGGCAGGAAGTATAGGTAGCCGACGACCAGGTACAGGGCATGCTCGGCATCGTGCACCGAGGAGTTGGTCAGCACCAGGTTCATGAACCCGGTCAGGTGGGTGCCGACGATCACTCCCGCGTACATCGCGGTGCCGAGCGGCGGCCAGGTGATCAGCGTCACCACGCGCGAGCGGAGCAGCTTCTTGGTCCAGGTGTGCACCGGGTTCCGGCTCGCGTGCAGCAGCAGCGTCGCGGGCTGGCCGACCACGAGCATCGGCGGCGCGACCATGAGAAGCAGCAGGTGCTGCACCATGTGGTCCCAGAACAGCACGTCGTCGTAGCTGCCGATGCCGGCCTCGGTCGCGATTACGACCACCGCGAGGCCGCCGAGGAACATCGCGGTCCGCCACCTGGGCCAGGGGCGTGCCGGGTGGCGGCGCCGTACCCGCAGCACGCCCCAGAGGTACAGGCCCGCGGCGAGCACCACGAAACCCGAGACCACCGGAGCGAATTGCCAGCGGATAACGGCCTGCACCAAGCTGAACGCGGGTAGCGCCTGGCTTCCCATGCCGCCGAGACTACTAGGCCGCCCATCGTGACCAAGCGCGGGCATGGCCGGGTAAACCGGGGATCACGGCCTCGCGCCACGTCGGGAACACGGATTGGTCACAAGCTTCGAAGAGATCCGGCATGGGCCAGCGGCGGGGGTGCACTATACGGACGAATCCACCGCTATTGCCGTAATCGTGCGGCGAAAGGGGCGCGGCATGAGGCGCAGCGTTGTCCAAGGAGCCGTGGTCGCCGTTATCGTCACCGCCATCGCCGCGTGTTCGGGCGGAGCCGCCACGACGTCGGGCGGCACCGCCACCACCGCGCCGACGCCGGCGACCGCGGTTGCCACAGCCGCCGGCGGACAGCCAGAGACCTCGGCCGCGGCAACGGCCGCCGCCAGGCAGTACTTCAGCTACTACTCGGCAGGCGACTTCGCCGCCACCTGGGGTCTGCTCGCCCCGTCGGCCCAGCGTGAGATCAGCGAGGCGACCTGGGTGGGGGTACACCAGGACTGCCCGGCGCCGTCGGGGGTCTCGTACCGAGTCAAGGGCGCCAAGCTGACCGGCGGCACGGCAGCCGTGACCGTGGCCCAGGCCGAGGGGAAGACGAGCTTCGGAACCGTGACCGAGGCGTTCAGCTACTCGGCGGGCCGGTGGGGCTTCGTCCCCGAAGACACGAGCCTGTACCGGCACGGCAGCGTCGGTGCCGACGTCTCCGCCGCGAAGGCCGACGGCTACTGTTCCGGTAGCTGATCTTCCGCCAGCTGGGCGGGCTCGGTGCCGTAGCGCGCCATCGTCCGGGCCATCTGCTCTGCGGACGGCGGCTGCCCCGCGGCGATCTGGTCGCGCAGGTCGCGGAAGTACCCGATGTAGTGATCGGGAGTGAACGTGTTCAGGATCACCGCCGGGGAATCGCCGGGGTTGGCGAAGCCGTGCGCCGCGCCGGGAGGCACCATCACCAGCGTGCGGGCAGGCGCGTCGAACGAGGTCGGGCCGCTGGTGAAGCGCACCGTGCCGGATACCACGTAGAAGCCCTCGTCGTGCTGGGCGTGCCGGTGCTGCGGCGGGCCGTCGGTGTGCGGCGCGAGCACGATCTCGGCCAGCCCGAGCCGGTGCGAGGTCGTGCTGCCGTCTTCCATGATCCGCAAGGCAATCGGGCCGGACAGCGCGACCTCGCCGTCGGCCGGACCGGTGATCCTGATCTCGGTCACCGGGCGGAAGTCCAGCACGACGGCGAGCAGGGCCTCCGGGGCCTCCAGTTGCGGCAGATGCCCGGCCTCGGGAATGATCACCAGCCGCGCGCCGGGGATGGCCTTGGCGAACGCCTCGCCGTGCTCCGGCGGGTAGATGCGGTCGGCCTCGCCCCAGACCACGAGCGCCGGCACTCGTATCTCGCCCAGCCGCCCGAGCAGCCCAGGGTCCGTCATGCCCGATCCGGTGTAGTCCTGTAGCGCCGCCCGGTTGCCGACCATCGCCGCCTTCTGCTGGTCGGGCAGGCTGGCGACGTCGATCCGGAACGTATCCGGCCGGTAAAAGGCCAGGTCGGTGACCTGGTCCGGGGTGAGCGAGAAGAAGTCTGCGCCCGGATTGTCGTCGAGCTGCAGCCCGCCGGCGTCGGCTAGGACGAGGGCGGCGATCCGCGGGCTTGCGTGGATGGCCATCTCTGCCGCGATCCAGCCGCCGATCGAGTTGCCGATGACCGTCACGCCGGACAAGTCCAGGTCGTCGAGCAGCCGCAGGTAGGTCAGCGCGAGCCCGCGCATGGTGTGCAGGTACTCCGGCCGGGGCGTCCCGCCGAACCCGGGGTGTACCGGGACAAGCACCCGGGCGCCTGACTTGGCCAGCAGCTCGGCGAACGCCTCCACCGACTGAGGCCCGGCCCCGCCGTGCAGCAGCAGGACGGGGCGCCCCTCGCCGTGCTCGGTCACCGTGACCTGCACCGGGTCGAGGTCGTCGGCCGCCACCGTGTACGTCGCTGTCGTCATCTCAGCTCCCTCATAAGAGTCTGCTCTCACGAAGAGAGCTTAGGCCCGGACAGATCATTATGCAAGTCTTCTATTATAAAGAGAGTTAGCTTGACAGACGCGAGTGCGCTCGTGCAGTATCGGAGGGATGGGCACACGGGTGAACCAGAAAGCGCGGACCCGCGCCGCGATCCTCCAGGCCGTGCACGATCTGGCCAGGTCAGGAGCGGAGATCACGATGCCGTCGGTGGCGAAGGCGGCGCTGGTCTCGGAGGCGACCGCGTACCGGTACTTTCCCGACCTGGTCACGCTGCTCCTCGAGGCCGACGAGGGCACCTGGCCCGACCCGGCCGAGGCGCTCGCGCCGGTCGCGCACAGCAGCGATCCGGTCGAGCGGATCGGCTTCGCTACCAGGGTGCTGATGGAAGGCGTGCTGGCGAACGAGAGCGGCGTCCGCGCAATGATCGCGGGCTCAATCGCCAGGCCGGGTTCGGCCGCCAGGCGGCCCGGGCACCGGTTCGGCCTGATCGATGCCGCGCTGGCGCCGGCCGCGTCCGGCCTGGCCGAGCGCGATCCGGACGCACTGGCCCAACTCCGCCGGGATCTCGCGATAGTGATCAGCGCGGACGCCCTGTTCACGCTCACCGATCTGTGCGGCCTGACCCCCGCAGACGCGATCGCCAGCGCCACCCGCACCGCCCGCACGCTGACCGAGGCTGCCTTCCGCCCCGCCGCCGTCACGTCCTGATCCGCGCGAAATACGTCCGCCGCCGCCGCCATCCGGCCGGACGCCCTCGTGCCACAATGGCACGTGGACCTCGAAGCGTTCGAATTGGTGCTGCTGCGCACGCCGGAAAATCCGCCCGAATACGAGCAGGCGGAACTCGACCGCATCCAGAGCAAGCACCTCGAGCATCACCGCCGACTGCGCGAGTCAGGCCAGATCGTGACCAACGGCCCGGTCAGGCAGCAGCCCGACGAGTCCTTGCGCGGGCTGGCGTTCTACCGGACCGGCTCACTTGACGAGGCCCGGCGCCTAGCCGAGGCGGACCCGGCGGTCCTGGCCGGGCGCCTCGCCGTCGAGATCATGACCTGGTGCTGCCCACCCGGCACGATGAGCAAGCCCGGCCGCCCAGTCACGCTGTAAGCGGTTCAACCGGGCCCGCTACGACGCCGACCGGATCATCGCCGCGTTCGCGGCCCGAATCAAACGGTTTTAAAGATCCGTCCGGGGACCCGACGACAAATTGCGGCGGCCGGCGCGGCCGGCGCTTTCGTTATAACGCTCGATGACCGGTGCCAGCGGGCCGCGTAGAGCTTATTGCTCCCACCTGACGGAAACCGTACGCTGTGAGCCAGCCCGGCCGCCGGGTCGCCTTTCTTTACCGTCGAGGGGGAAGATTAACAATGCCGGAATGGAAGGTCCCCGGGTATACCGAGCTGAAGGTGCTCGGCTCGGGCGGTTTCGGCGAGGTGGTGCTGGCCAGGCACGACGCATCGGGCACTCTTGTGGCGGTCAAGTACCTGCGCCATGAACTGCTGGCCGACCCCCAGTTCGCGGAGATGTTCCGGGCGGAGGCGCGGGTGCTGTCGTCGCTGCAGGACCCGCATGTGGTCCGGCTGTATGAGTACGTCGAGGTCCCGGCCGGGGCGACGATCGTGATGGAGCTGGTGGACGGGGTGTCGCTGCGGGAGATCTTGTCGCGGCAGGGCCGGACCAGCGCGGAGGCGGCGCTGGTGGTGCTGCGGGGGTCGCTGCTGGGGCTGGCGGCGGCGCACCGGCGGGGGGTGGTGCACCGGGATTACAAGCCGGAGAACGTGCTGGTGGGCGGGGACGGGGTCAGTAAGCTGACGGATTTCGGAATCGCGGCGCGGGCGGGGGAGCGGGCGCTGCCGGCCGGGACGCTGGCGTATGCGCCGCCGGAGCAGCTGGCCGGGGCGCCGGCGGCGCCGACGACGGATGTGTATGCGGCCGCGGCAGTGTTTTATGAGTGCGTGGCGGGGCGTCCGCCGTTTGCCGGGGATACGGCCGAGGCGCTGTTGTGGCAGCAGACGTCGCAGCCGGTGGCGCTGGAGCCGGTGCCGGCGCCGCTGCGGCCGGTGGTGGCGGCGGGGATGGCGGCGAACCCGTCGGCGCGGCCGCCGGACGCGGCGAGTTTCGCGGCCGGGCTGGCCG
>JASHTQ010000477.1 GCA_030040475.1 Streptosporangiaceae bacterium | reverse complement strand
CTCGATATCGCCTCCAGGCTCCCGGCCGAGGAGATCCTGCGGCGGCTGCCGTCCATGTACCACCAGTTCAAGGAGCTGGCCGACGTCGACATCACCAAGGAGCCGATGGAGGTCGGCCCGGCCCAGCACTACGTGATGGGCGGCGTGGAGGTGGACCCGGACACCGCCGCGGTGCCCGGCGTGCCCGGCCTGTTCGCGGCCGGCGAGGTGTCCGGCGGCATGCACGGCTCGAACCGGCTCGGCGGCAACTCCCTTTCTGACCTGCTGGTGTTCGGCCGGCGGGCCGGAATGGGCGCGGCGGACTACCTGGACGGCGTGACCGCCAGGCCGGCGGCGTCGCAGGCCGAGCTCGACGCGGCCCGCAGCGAGGTGCTCGTCCCGCTGGACCGGCCCGACGGCGAGAACCCGTACACGCTGCACCGCGAGATCCAGCAGACGATGAGCGACCTGATCGGGATCATCCGCAGGGAGAGCGAGATCAAGACCGCGCTCGCCGAGATCGACAAGTTCCGCGAGCGGGCCGAGAAGCTCAGCGCGCCGGGCGGCCGGGCCTACAACCCGGGCTGGCACATGGCACTGGACCTGCGGAACATCCTGCTGATCGCCGAATGCGTCGCGCTGTCGGCGCTGGAGCGGCAGGAGAGCCGGGGCGGGCACACCAGGGACGACTACCCGGAGATGTCGCCGGAATGGCGGAAGGTCAACCTGGTCTGCGAGCTCGACGGCGACCGCGTGGTGCTGCACCGCCAGCCGCTCCCGGCGATGCGCCCCGACCAGCTCGCGCTGTTCGAGGTGTCCGAGCTGAAGAAGTACATGACGGGCGAGGAACTGGCCGGCCTGCCCGACGCGGCCACCCCGGAGGAGAAGCCGCCTTCAGAAGCCAGCGAAGCGCCCGCGAGGAAGGCAGAGGGGTAGAGCATGAGCTACAAGGTTGCGCTGCGGGTCTGGCGCGGCGACGCGGGCGCCGGGGATCTCACCGACTATCAGGTCGAGGCCAACGAGGGCGAGGTCGTCCTCGACGTGCTGCACAGGCTGCAGGCGACGCAGGTGAACGACCTGGCCATCCGGTGGAACTGCAAGGCAGGCAAGTGCGGGTCGTGCTCGATGGAGATCAACGGCAGGCCCCGGCTCGCGTGCATGACCCGGATGTCGGTGTTCGCGCCGGACGAGACGCTGACGATCACGCCGATGCGCGCCTTCCCCGTGATCAGGGACCTGGTGACCGACGTGTCCTTCAACTTCGCCAAGGCGCGGGAGATCCCGTCGTTCACCCCGTCCCCGACGGTGCAGCCGGGCGAGTTCCGGATGCAGCAGGTGGACGTGAACCGGCCTCAGGAATTCCGGAAGTGCATTGAGTGCTTCCTGTGCCAGAACACCTGCCACGCGATCCGGGACCACTCCGACAACGAGGGAGCGTTCGCGGGACCCAGGTTCCTGATGCGGATCGCCGAACTCGAGATGCACCCGGCCGACATCGCAGACCGGCGCGAGATCGCCCAGGACGACTTCGGCCTCGGCTACTGCAATATCACCAAATGCTGCACAGAGGTCTGCCCCGAGAACATCAAGATCACCGACAACGCGCTGATCCCCATGAAGGAGCGGGTGGTCGGGCGCAAGTACGACCCGCTGGTCTGGCTCGGCGACAAGATCAGCCGCCGCGCCCACAAGGACACCCCCAAGGTGCCCGACAAGGCCTGACCCGGGCTCTCCTGGGCGGCGGCAGCCGATGCTTTTCGCCCCCGGGGCCGGATGCGGGTACGTGGGAGTGATACCACCGCTCGTTCGGAATAAATGTTGGTTTTTAACCAGGCCTGCTGGGGTCGGCGGGGAAGCGAAGGACTGGCATGTCGCAATTGACGTACGGAGAGGCCGGAATCATCGGCCTCATCCAGGGCGTGACCGAACTGTTCCCGGTGTCCAGCCTGGGCCACGCCATCCTCATCCCCGCGCTGGTCGGCGGGCGGTGGGCCACCGACCTGAGCGTGTCCACGAAGGGGTCGGCGTACCTGGCGTTCATCGTGGGGCTGCACGTCGCGACGGCCATCGCCATGATCATCTACTTCTGGCGGGACTGGGTACGGATCATCGTGGCGTTCTTTGCCTCGGTCAGGCACGTCGCCGCGCCGGAAGCCGGGACCAGGCGGTGGGAGCCGCAGAACACCGACCAGAAGCTCGCCTGGCTGCTCATCCTGGGGACGATTCCGGTCGGCATCGCCGGAGCCCTGCTGCAGCACGCGTTCACCGACGTGTTCAGCAAGCCGAAGCTGGTCGCGATCGTCCTGTTCGTGAACGGGCTGATCCTGCTGGGCGGCGAGCGGATGCGCCGGCGGGGGGCGCAGGCCGAGGCGGACCAGATTGCCGCGGACCAGGTGGCCGCGCAGCGGCAGCGAGCCACGGTCGGCGCCGGCGGCCGCGGCCCGGTCGGCGGCGGCCGGCACAGCTCGGGGCAGCGGGCGCTGAAGCAGGAGCAGGCCGGCATGGCGCTGGAATCGGACCGGCGGCTGGTCGGGGTGGGCTACCTCGGCGGCTTCCTGCTCGGCGCGTCGCAGATCCTCGCGCTGCTGCCCGGCATCAGCCGGGACGGCATCGTCATGGTCAGCGGCATGTTCAAGGGGCTGACCAGGCAGGACGCCGCCCGGTTCTCGTTCTTGCTGTCCGCGCCGGTCATCTTCGCGGCGGGGATATTCAAGCTGCACGACCTGACCGGGCCGCTCGGCGCCGGGATCAGGGAGCAGGTGCTGTTCGGCAGCGTGCTGTCCGGCATCGGCGCGTACCTGGCGCTGCGGTTCCTCGTCAGGTACCTGAGCAGCGCCTCGCGGACGCTGACACCGTTCGCGGTCTACTGCCTCGCGGCCGGGCTCGGCAGCGCGATCTACCTGTTCGCCAGGTAGCGGGTCACCCCGAGGACTGCTCGGCGGCCTGGAGGTTCACGCCCGCGTGTTTCCACGGCCGGGTGAACCCGACCGGGTCCATGCCGGAGTAGCTGACGACGTGGATCGGGATCCCGGCCTCGGGCGCGTCGATCATCTCGCCGTTCCCGATCACCAGGCCGACGTGTCCCGGCGCGGTCTTGGTGCCGTCCGCGCCGACGAAGAACACCAGGTCTCCCGGCTCGACCTGGGAGGCGGGGACCTTAGGTCCCCACGCGAACTGCTCCGCCGCGGTGCGCGGGATGTCGATCCCTGCCGAGCGGTAGGCCATCATCACCAGGCCCGAGCAGTCGAAGGCGTCCGGGCCGGTGGCGCCGAACTGGTACGGCTTGCCGAGTTGCTCCTCGGCGTAGGCGATGGCGGCGGCCACCACCGTGTTCGGCGCGTTGATCGACGTCGGCACGCCCGCGGTGCCCGCGCAGCCCGCCGCGGAACTGGCGGCCGGCATGTCCGCGGAGACCACGGAGAACTTGCCGCCCGCGTAGACGCCCGCGTAGTACTCCACGGTCTCGACGTAGGACTGCAGGTGGTTGTAGGCGAAGATGGCCGCGGAGGGGTCGGTCGTCACCCCGGCCGCGAGCAGGTACTTCGCCGCGCCCGCGATCGCGTCGGCCGGGTCGTAGACGTCCGCGACCCCATCGCCGTCCTCGTCGGTGGCCACGCCGTCGACCACCTCGCTGGCCGGGTGGATCGGCGCGCCGCCCCAGGTGTTGCCCGCCGCGCCGCCGATGCCGATCTGCATCGGGCCCGCCGCGCCGAAGGCGTTCGCGCCGCTGTGCACGCCGGGCAGGGTGGTCTGCCCGTTGTCGCTTTCCACCGTGCCGATGCCGGCCAGGATCGTCCACGGCACGCCGTACTGCTGGCCGACCTTCTGGTACCAGAACAGGTAGTTGGACGGGATCGACTTGGCCCCCGCGGCGGGGGCTGGCTGCCCGACGATGCCCGACTGCTCGCCCGAGCACCCGGCGCTGGCCGCGAAGAACAGGTCGGTGCCGACCAGCATCGGCACCGCGAGCAGGCCGAGCAGCATCAGGCCGGCGATCCCGACGATGCCGATGATGAGGATCCGGGACCCTCGGGACGATCCGGGCGGCGGCCTGGTCGGCTGGTTCTGCGGCCGGAAGGTGAGCAGGCTCGTCATGAGTTGCCCGCGTCGGCCGGCTCGATGTCGCTCACCTGCCACTGGCCCGCCGAGCCGGTGACGGTGATCGCGTACTGGGTGCTGTTGCTGCTTGTCTGGCCGCCGCTGACCAGGCGCTGCCCCGCGGTGACGACGAAGGTCAGGCTGGACGGGCCGAACGCGCGCAGCGAGTTGATCACCGCGGTGCCCGTCGACACCTGTTTCTCGTTGGTCCGCAGCGTGGCCACCCCGGGGAGCGC
>JASHTQ010000476.1 GCA_030040475.1 Streptosporangiaceae bacterium | reverse complement strand
CCCCTCCGGCCCCCGCCCCGGCTGAACGGCCCCAGCCGCGGGCCCGGGCCCAGCCGCGGGCCCGGGCCCAGCCGCAGCCGGGCGGGGCATCGTGAGCGTGACCTTCGTCCCCTCGCCCGCAACCGAGCTCACGACGGCAGAGCCGCCGCGCCGCGCCATCCGGCCGCGCACCGACTCGGCCAGCCCCTTGCGGTCCTCGGGCACGGCGTCGGGATCGAACCCGCGGCCACGATCACGCACGACGATCGACACCTCCCCGGCCTCGACCTCGGCGAACAGCGAGATCACGCCGGCGCCCGACCACTTCGCCGAGTTGACCGTCGCCTCCTTAGCCGCCGCAAGCAGCGCGTTCAGGTTGTCGTCAAGCGCGCAGTCGCCGACCGTCACCGCCTCCACCGGCACCCCGTACCTGGACTCGACGTCCTGCTGGATCTGCCGGACCCCGGCCGCCAGCGTCGTGTCGGCGTCGTTCTCACCCGGCGCGCGCCCCTCGAACAGCCACGAACGCAACTCGCGTTCCTGCATCCGGGCAAGCTGGATGACCTTCTGCGGGTCGTCCGCGCGCCGCTGGATCAGGGCCAGCGTCTGCAGCACCGAGTCGTGGACCCGGGCCGCGATGTCGGCCCGTTCCTCCGCCCGGACCCTGGCCTGCCGCTCGAGCACCAGGTCGCGGGCGATCCGCACCCACCACGGGCCGAGGAACACCACGATCGCGGCGATCACCAGCAGCCCTCCGCCGAGCGGCTTCAGCAGCGCCACGTTGGCCTTGGCCGACGACAGCGCGCCCACGCCGCACAGCAGCAGGACAAACGCGATCGCCATCCGGATCCTAGTCCGCCTCTTCTTTCCCGCCGGGCTCGCCGACCCGGCCGCCGACTGCAGCGGCTCGACCAGGCGCTGCAGCGTCCCTTGCTCCTCCGGCGAGGCGTTCCGCCAGATCAGCACGAGCCCGGCCGCGCTGAGCACCTGCGGCCAGGCCCAGCTGACGTACAGGCCGTCGCCGGCCAGGCCGGGCACGAGCAGGATCACGACGAGCAGCGAGGCCACGCCGACCGCGAGCCGGATGCCCCTGCTGTCGGATCGTGCCCGGCTGCCGATGCTGGCATCCGCGCCGGCCGCCGGGATGAGCAGCCAGCCCGCCACGTAGGCCACCACGCCGAAGCCCCAGGTCGCGACCGCGAGCACGGCGAAAATGATGCGCACCGTCTTGACGTTGACGTCCCTGCGCATCGCCACGGCGGACGCGAGCCCCGCGCCGAGGCGCCCGGACAGGTCGCGACGGAACGGGCCGCCGGGCCTCGCCGGGTCATGGTGCCGTCGCCGATGCGGGCCGGCAGACCCGAACGGCCCGGACGGCCCGAACGGCCCGGAAGGCCCGAACGGCCCCGATGGCCCGAACGGCCCGTGCCGCCGCCCGCCGGACTGCTCATGCGTCCAGCTCGGCCAGCGCTCCGGTTGCTCCACCTATCCATCATGGCGCGCCGACCCCGACTCGGCCATCCGGGACATCCCTGATCCGACCCTGATGCCCGGGTCAGCAGATCAGGGGAGCGCCGGGGGTCTTCCCGATGTGCCGGGCTCGCTGCCGGAGCCAAGCTGGTTGTCATGAACACAGACACCATGAACCCGCAGCCCCCCGACTCCGAGCACGCCTACCGCACCGAGCGCCCCCCGCTCCGCCGCCCCTTCGCCGGCCGCATGCTGGCGGGGGTCGCCGAGGGCATCGGCCGCTACCTAGGCATCGACACCACGATCGTCCGGATCGCCTTCGTCGTCCTGGTCCTCTTCGGCGGCGCCGGCATCCCGCTCTACCTGGCCGGCCTGCTGCTGATCCCCGACGAGGGCACCGACCAGTCGATCGCCGGCTCGATCATCGGTTCCCTGCAGTCCCGCTAAAGCACAACGCAGACAGGAAAGCGCCATGTCATACCAGTCCAACTTCTCCTGGTCCGACCGCGAGCGGGCCGAGCAGGCCGCCCAGGCCGCCCAGTCTGAGCAGGGCGGGCCCTGGTCCGGCCCCTGCGGCTGGTTCGGCCCGCAGTCGCAGCGGGCACGCGGCTTCGCGCCGTTGTTCCGCAACGTCTACTCCGACCAGCACCTGCGCGTCTCGGACGCCGAGCGCCAGCAGGTCGTCGACCGGCTTGCCGAGCACTTCGCCGAGGGCAGGCTCGACCAGGCCGAATTCGACGAGCGGTCCACGCGGGCGATGAACGCCAAGACCCGGGCGGACCTTGGCGGCCTGTTCGACGACCTGCCGGATACTGGGGCTCCGGCAGTGCCCGAACTCCCGCGCCGCGGGCGCCGCCACCCGATCCTGGCGCTGGCGCTGATCGTCGTGATCGCGCTGGCCGTCGCGCACGTGCTGGCCTGGGCCACCTGGGGCGTCCCGTGGCTGTGGCTGGGCCTCGTCGCGGTGGCCCTGCTGTTCGCGACCGGCCACCTTGGCCACCACCGCACCCGCCAGGACCGCTAGCCGCTGACCCGCCGCCTCCAGCTAAAAGACAATTTGGCCGAACGAGCCGTTGGTTCCCGTCACAGGAACCGTGCCGCGCCGCCGGGAGTATCCGCACGACGGTCCTCCCGGCGGTCGTCGTGTCAGGGGGCGGCGCGCCGGATCCGGTGAGAGGTGGTCGGCGGCGGCGGTATGGCGGTCCCGGCGAGCACCGTAGTCGGCGCGGGCGGGATCGCGGTCCCGGCCAGCGCCGTGGTCGGCGGCGGCGGTATCGCCGTCCCGCTCAGCGCGGTGGCCGGCGGCGGCGGGATGGCCGACCCGGCCAGGAAGGTAGTGGGCGGCGGCGGTATCGCGGTCCCGAACAGCGCGGTGGCCGGCGGCGGCGGTATCGCGGTCCCGAACAGCGCGGTAGTGGGCGGCGGCGGTATCGTCGACCCGCTGAGCGCGGTAGTCGGCGCGGGCGGGATCGCCGTCCCGGTCAATGCCGTGGTCGGCGGCGGCGGTTTGGCCGGCCCGTCGGGCGCCGTGCTCGGCGGCGGGATCGCCGACGCGCTGGCACCGAACCTCATAGCTCCATGGTGCGTCTTTTCTCCCGGGCGTCAACCCGCCCGCTCCTTGACAGGAGCCGACCCATCGTTCTAGTTTTCGAACATGCGGTCAGAAAATGGATCGGTCGGTCAGAAGGACCGCACGTTCATCGAGACCGCACGCCGTGCGCAGATCATGGCGGCTGCCATCGCCGCCATCGCCGAGCTCGGCTACGGCCAGGCATCGCTCGCCCGCATCGCCGAACGCGCCGGCACCAGCAAGGGCGTGATCTGCTACCACTTCGACGGCAAGGACGACCTGGTCCGCGAGCTCGTCGCCGAGCTGACCGCCAAGGGCCGCGCCTACCTGGCCCCCCGCCTCGAAGCCGAGAGCACCGGTGCCGGCATGCTCCGCGCCTACATCGAGTCCAACCTCGCCTTCGTCCTCGAGTACCGCAACCACGTGGCCGCCGTCGTGGAGATCGCGCTCAACGCCCGCAGCGCAGACGGCCGCCCGCTGTACGACCTGTCCGTCCGCGAGTCCGGGGCCGAGGCGCTCCGCCAGCTGCTAGCGCACTTCCAGGGCACCGGAGAGTTCCGGCCCGACTTCGACCCCGCGGTGATGGCGCTGGCGATCCGCGCCGCCCTCGACGCGGTGCCCGGCAGGCTCACCCGCGATCCCGGCCTCGACGTCGTCCACTACGGCCGCGAGCTAGCGGACCTCTTCCTGTCCGCCACCGGCCCGCACGCCTGAAGTTGCCAAATGCCGGGAGGGAGCCGTGGTCAGAACGTCCGGATGGCGATCTCGGCGGGGGCCGCGAGCAGCCCGGCGATCTCGTCGTCCAGGCGGCTCAGCGTGATCGACACCCCCGCCATGTCCAGCGAGGTGCAGTAGTTGCCGACGTAGTTCCGCCGCACGTTGATCCCGCGCTGCGCAAGCTGGTCGTGCGCGTACCCGTACAGCAGGTACAGCTCGCTGATCGGCGTGCCGCCCAGGCCGTTGATCATGAGCGCCACGTCGTCGCCCTGGCCGAACGGCAGGTCTGTGACTACCGCCTCGAGCAGCTCGTCGACGATCGCGTTGGCGCTGGCGAGCTTCTCCCTGCGGCGGCCAGGCTCGCCGTGGATGCCGACGCCCATCTCCATCTCGTCGTCGCCGAGCTCGAACAGCGGCGAACCCTTGGCCGGCGGCGTGCACGACGTCAGCGCCATCCCCATCGTCCTGGTAACCGAGTTGACCTTGTTGCCGATGCGGATCAGCTCGTCGAGTTCGGCGCCCTGCTCGGACGCGGCACCCGTGGCCTTGATGACGAAGAAGTTCCCCGCCACGCCGCGCCGCCCGACCGTGTAGGTGGAGTCCTTCACCGCCACGTCGTCGTCGACGATCAGCGTGCCGATCGTGATCCCGTCCGCCTCCGCCATCTCCTGGCCCATCTCGAAGGCCATCCGGTCGCCGGTGTAGTTGTTGATGATGTGCAGCACGCCCTTGGGCGAGGCGAGCAGCTTGCTCGTCTCGAGCACGTAGTCCATCGGCGGCGCGGCGAACACGTCGCCGGGGCACGCGGCGTCCAGCATGCCCTTGCCCACGATCATGACGTGGGCGGGCTCGTGCCCGGACCCCGATCCCTGGATGATCGAGACCTTGTCGTCACGGGGGGCGTCGGTCCGCATGATCAGGTTGTACTCGGGCACGTACTTCAGCGTGTCCGGGTTGGCCAGGGCAATGCCCCTGAGCATCTCGGGGACGAACTGGCGGGGGTCGTTGACGAATTTCTTCACGGCGCTATCTCCTCCGAATCAGCAGGAATCAGGATTGAGCCACGCGCTCCGCCCACATGTCGGCGAGCGCCTCCAACATCACCGCGACGGCGATGGCCCCCGCGTCCAGGGTGCCGATGCTCCGCTCGCCGGTGTAGCTGGCCCGCCCCCGCATGGCCTGCATCGACCGCGTCGCCTCGGCGCGCTGCCGCGCGACCACGGCCGCCGCGCGCAGCGTGCCCGCCGTGTCGGCGCCGGAGCCGACGTGCTCCTCGATGACGTCGACCGCGGGAACCAGCGCGTCAAGCAGCGTCTTGTCACCCACGTCCGACTTGCCGCGGGCCTTGATCCCCTCGATCGACGCCCGCAGCATCGCGACGACCTGCCCGGGTTCCAGCCGTTCCGCCGGCCCTGCGGTCGACCCGGCGCGCAGGAACGCCGTCCCCCAGATCGGGCCCGACGTGCCGCCGATCCGGCTGGTGATGACCACGGCGACCTTCTTCAGGAAGGTGCCGATGTCGGCGCGGTCGAAGTCGTCCCAGCCGGACAGCACGAGCTCGAATCCGCGCGCCATCGAGTAGCCGAAGTCGCCGTCGCCCACCACCGCGTCGAGCTCCCCGAAATACTTCTCGTTGTCGACCGCGACGGTCGCGATCGTCCGCACGACCGCCTCGACGTCGGCCAGGTCTGCTGTGGACATGGGTGCTCCTTAGGCGAGCAGGCGGGTTATGTCGGTCAGGGTGACCCAGTCGCCTGGGGTGGCCGGGCTGCGGTTGGCGAGGACCTCCGTGCGCTCGCCGTCCGGGTCGCCCAGCGAGGAGACGACCAGGGCGGCCTCGCTGAAATCCTCGGCCGCGGTGAAGTCGTTGACCGTGATCATGCAGGTTATGCCGGCCCCGGTGGCGGCGAGCAGGCCGTTCCGCGAGTCCTCGACCACGACGGCGCGATCCGCGGGCAACTCAAGCGACTCCAGCGCCAGCAGGTAGATGTCGGGGGCCGGCTTCTTGCGCGGCACGATGTCGCCGGCGAACACGCTGACCGCCCGCGCGCTGCGCGCCCCGACCGCCCGCTCAAGCGTCACGCGGACCGAGGCTTCCGCGGAGGTCGAGGCCACCGCCACCGGCCAGCCCGCGTCCAGCGCCTCGGCCACCACGCGGGCCACGCCCGGCCGGGGCGGGACCGCCCCGGAGGCGACGAGCTCGGCGTAGATCTCGCTCTTGCGCCGGTGCCAGGCGGCGATCGCGGCCTGCTGCCCCTCGGCGTCGGCCGGCAGCCCGGCCGCGGCCACGAACTCCGGCGTGAGCAGGCTGGCCATCCGTTCCTTGCCGCCCCCGATGAGCAGCTTCTCCCGGTAGTCCGCGACGCTCCACCTGACCGGCAGGCCGAACTCCTCGAACGTCTGGTTGAACGCGACCAGGTGCCCGTAGCGCTCGGTGTCGGCAAGGACCCCGTCGCAGTCGAACACCAGGCCCCGGACTGGCGTGCCCGCCGGGCTCGTCACCGGCTCACCACGCCCGGCCGATGCTGCCGAACCGCCGCATGTGATCGGCGGCCATGTCCTTCACCGCGCCCCGCACCGCGCCGAACAGCGACGGCGGATCCCACTGGTCACGTTCCTGCGCCGCGCGCAGGAAGGCCAGGTTGGACCGCATGTAGGTGATCTTGAGCGCGGTGGAGATGTTCACCTTGGCGCAGCCGCGCGCGATCAGGTCGGTGAACTGGGCGTCCGTCATCCCGGTGCCGCCGTGCAGCGCGATCGGGATCGGCTGCGCGGCGACGATGTCGGAGACCCGCTGCGCGTCCAGGTGCGGCTCGGCGCGGTACACGCCGTGCGCGTTGCCGATCGCGGGCGCGAACACGTCGATGCCGGTCTCCCTGATGAATTCCAGCGCCACCGGCAGCGACTCGCGCTTGGCCTCCTCGTCGGAGCCGATGTCGTCCTCGACCCCGGTGATGGCCTCGATCTCCCCTTCGACGTGCGCGCCGTGGGCGCGGGCCTCGGCCACCACCTCGACCGTCTGCCGCTGGTTCTCCCGCACCGGCAGCCGCGACCCGTCGAACAGCACCGAGTTCCAGCCCTTGTCCAGGCACATGGTGATGACCGCGCGATCCGGGCAGTGGTCCAGGTGCAGGCTGACCGGCACCTCGATGCCCGCCGTCGTCTCCCGCCACATGGCGAACAGCAGGTCGGCGCCGATGGACCGGACCGTCTTGACCGACGTCTGGATGATGACGGGGGAGCGCTGCTCGACCGCCGCCGCGAGAACCGCCTCTAGCGTCAGGTCATTGACGACGTTGATCGCCGGGACGCCGTAGCGCTCGGCGAACGCCCGGTCGACGATCTCCTTCAACGACACCACAGGCACTGGCCAGACCTCCGCGCAGGGAACGATCCCGAACCTATGCAGCAACCCCGCCAGCCCGGATCGGTAAAACCACCCATCTTCGGGGAGGACTTCCCCTACCCGCCGCCTTGCCCAAGCCCGGCACCCCGCGCGGCCGGCCCCGCCCGCTCTACCTGGCGGCCCGGCCCAGCCGGCCCCTGCTCGCCAGCGCCGCGAGCTCGGTGCGGTTGCGCGCGCCGGTCTTCCGAAGCACGGCCCCCGCGTGCTTCTCGACCGTCTTGATCGACAGCACGAGTTGCTCGGCGATCAGCTTGTCCGGCAGTCCCTGCTCCATCAGGCTGCGCACCTGGCGCTCCCGGTCGGTCAGCGCCGGCTCGGCCTCGGAGTCCTGCAGCCCGCGATGCAGCCGCTGCAACACGGGTCCGGAGAGGATCGCCTGCCCGCGCCCGGCTGCGACCACGGCCCTGGCCAGTTCCGGCCCGTCCGCGCCCATGTCCACGCAGCCCCGCGCGCCCGCCCGCACGGCGGTGGCGACCAGCTTCTCGTCACCCACCTCGCACAGCCCCACCACCGCGAGCCCCGGATCCTGCCCGAGCAGCAGCCCGGCCACCCCGCCGTCCGGCGCCTCCTCGGTCGCCAGCCCCAGGTCGGCAAGCACGACGTCCGGCCGCAGTTCCCGGCAGGCCTGCAGCGCGTCGGCCGCGGCCGCGGCCTCGCCGACCACCTCGATACCCGGCTCGGCCCACGACAGCAGCCTGACGATCCCGGCCCGCAGCAGCGGCCTGGCCGCAGCGACCAGCACCCGAAGCCGCGGTCCTGCCTGCTCTTCCGGCCGCTGGTAGGGGAACCGGGCACGGATCCTGGTGCCCCAGCCGGCCAGCGAATCCACCTCCACGGTGGCGCCGAGCACGCGTGCCCGCTCGCTGATCGCGCGCAGCCCGAATCGGTCGCCCTGCCACTCGGCCTTCGGATCGAAGCCCTGGCCGTCGTCCTGGACCAGCAGCGTCACCGCCGCCCGCTCATGCAGCAGCCCCAGCCGGACCGACCTCGCCTGGGCATGCCTGACGATGTTGGTGAGCGCCTCCCGCGCGACCCGCAGCACCTCATGCGCCAGCCGCTCGTCAATCGCCGCCGGCGTCCCCGCCGACACGTACCTGACCTCGAGCCCGCCGATGCTCTGCGCCCAGGCCGCCTCCGAGCGCAGCGCGTCGTCGAGCGTGTGCCCGTTCAGCGGCGACGACGCAAGCCCGAGCAAGGTGAGCCGTGCCTCGGCGAGCGCGTCCCTGGCCGCCACGCTGGCCTGTCGCAACTGCCCAGCCACCCCCGCCAGCTGGTCTCCGCCGTCCAGCGTGCCGCCGCCCGCCGCCGGCGGCGGCACGCTCGCGGCAAGATCGCGTTCCGCGCCCTCCAGGTACACCCGGATGCTCACCAGCCGCTGGGCGAGGCTGTCGTGAACCTCCCC
>JASHTQ010000475.1 GCA_030040475.1 Streptosporangiaceae bacterium | reverse complement strand
GCCGTCCGCCCCGAGCACCGGATGGTGGGCCACACCGGGTTCCTCGTCACCGCGCGGCGGATGGCCGCCGGCGTCGCGCCTCCGCCCCGCAGGCGGCGCCCGGCAAAGGGTGCGCATGAAGAAGATCATTTATCCGAACGATCGGGTGCGTCACGCCCGCGCTCAGATGACGCTTAGCGAGGGGAAGGTGACAAGTTGATGATCAACTGAGATGCGATACGGCGTCGATACGACGTCGGCGGATTGGGGAATGCTGGTAGTAGGTAATGTCTAGGTAGCGGGCTCAGGAGGAGGTGAGGGCCGTGGCCAACAGGGACGAGAGCGCACGTGCTTCCCGGCACGAGGACGAGGTGAAGAGCCTTACCGCTCAGATCTCCTTCCTCGACGAGGAGATCGCCGTGCTCCGGCGCAGGCTGGCGGACTCTCCGCGCCAGGTCAGGCTCTTGGAAGAGAGACTCCGCGAGGCGGAAGGCAGTCTCTCCGGCGTTACCGCCCAGAACGAGCGGCTGGCCGCGACGCTGCGCGAGGCGCGCGACCAGATCGTCGCGCTCAAGGAGGAAGTGGACCGGCTGGCCCAGCCGCCGTCCGGGTTCGGCGTCTTCCTGAACGCGTGCGAGGACGACACGGCCGACGTCTTCACCGGCGGGCGCAAGATGCGGGTCAACGTCTCCCCGAACGTCGACCTGGCCGAGCTGCGTCCCGGCCAGGAAGTGGTGCTGAACGAGGCGCTGAACGTCGTCGTCGCCCAGGGCTATGAGAAGGTCGGCGAGGTGGTGATGCTCAAGGAGCTGCTCGCCGACGCCGAGCGGGCCCTGGTCATCTCCCAGGCCGACGAGGAGCGCGTGGTCCGGCTGGCCGAGCCGCTGCTGCGCGAGACGCTGCGGGCGGGCGACTCGCTGCTGCTCGAGCCGCGCTCCGGGTACGTGTACGAGCGGATACCGAAGGCCGAGGTGGAGGAGCTGATCCTGGAGGAGGTGCCGGATATCTCCTACCACGACATCGGCGGGCTCTCCGCGCAGATCGAGCAGATCAGGGACGCGATCGAGCTGCCGTACCTGCACGCGGACCTGTTCAAGGAGCACCAGCTCAAGCCGCCGAAGGGGGTCCTGCTCTACGGCCCGCCCGGCTGCGGCAAGACGCTGATCGCCAAGGCCGTGGCGAACTCGCTGGCCAAGCAGGTCGCGGCGAAGACGGCGGCCGACGAGGGGACCAAGGAGGGGAAGAGCTTCTTCCTCAACATCAAGGGCCCGGAGCTGCTGAACAAGTACGTGGGCGAGACCGAGCGGCACATCAGGCTGGTCTTCCAGCGGGCCAGGGAGAAGGCCAGCGAGGGCATGCCGGTCATCGTGTTCTTCGACGAGATGGACTCGATCTTCCGCACCCGCGGCTCGGGCGTGTCCTCCGACGTGGAGAACACGATCGTGCCGCAGCTGCTGAGCGAGATCGACGGCGTCGAGGGCCTGGAGAACGTGATCGTCATCGGCGCCTCCAACCGCGAGGACATGATCGACCCGGCGATCCTGCGGCCCGGCCGGCTCGACGTCAAGATCAAGATCGAGCGGCCGGACGCCGAGGCGGCGCGGGACATCTTCTCCAAGTACGTGCTGAAGGAACTGCCGCTGCACCCCGACGACCTGGCCGAGCACGGCGGGTCCGCGCAGGCCACCGTCGAGGCGATGATCCAGCGCACGGTGGAGCGGATGTACACCGAGTCGGAGGAGAACAGGTTCCTCGAGGTCACCTACGCCAACGGCGACAAGGAAGTGCTGTACTTCAAGGACTTCAACTCCGGCGCGATGATCGAGAACATCGTCGCCAGGGCCAAGAAGATGGCGATCAAGGAGTTCCTCGACACCGGGCAGAAGGGCATGCGGGTCAGCCACCTGCTCGCCGCGTGCGTGGACGAGTTCAGCGAGAACGAAGACCTGCCGAACACCACGAACCCGGATGACTGGGCACGCATCTCCGGCAAGAAGGGCGAGCGCATCGTGTACATCAGGACGCTGGTCTCCGGCAAGACCGGCACCGAGGCGGGTCGCTCGATCGACACCGTGGCGAACACCGGGCAGTACCTTTGATGACCGTATGCGCCAGCCACCCCGTGTCGGCATGTCTTCTGCGCCCGCGGCGGCATTAGGCTGCTTGGCATGAGCGTTCTCCGCGTGATGGGCACCGAGATCGAGTACGGCATCTCCGTGCCCGGGCAGCCTGGTGCCAACTCGATGGTGACCTCGTCCCAGATCGTCAACGCCTACCAGGCCGCCACGGCGGCCAGGGCCCGGCGGGCGCGCTGGGATTTCGAGGAGGAAAACCCGCTGCGGGACGCGCGCGGATTCGACCTCACCAGGGAGGCGGCGGATTCCTCGCAGCTGACCGACGAGGATCTCGGCCTGGCCAACGTCATTTTGACCAACGGCGGGCGGCTGTACGTCGACCACGCTCACCCGGAATACTCCTCGCCCGAGTGCACGAACCCGCTGTCGGTGGTGATCTGGGACAAGGCAGGCGAGCGGGTGATGGCGGAGGCCGCGGCGAAGGCGGCGACCGTGCCGGGCAGCGCGCCCATCCAGCTGTACAAGCACAACACCGACAACAAGGGCGCCTCGTACGGCTCGCACGAGAACTACCTGATGCGGCGCGCCACGCCGTTCGCCGACATCGTCAAGCACCTGATCCCGTTCTTCGTCTCCCGGCAGGTGATCTGCGGCGCCGGGCGGGTCGGCATCGGCGCCGACGGCCGCGGCTCGGGCTTCCAGATCAGCCAGCGCGCCGACTTCTTCGAGGTCGAGGTCGGCCTGGAGACCACGCTCAA
>JASHTQ010000474.1 GCA_030040475.1 Streptosporangiaceae bacterium | reverse complement strand
TCTGGTCGACGATCGCCAACCCGGTGGCCTACCCCGACTCCCACCCGGTCGGCAGCGGTCCCTACGAGGTGAACCCGTGCACGGCGGCGAACATCACCTACACGGCCAACCCGCACTACTGGCAGCCCGGTGAGCCGCACGTCAAGACGCTGAAGTACCCGGCCTTCACCAGCAACAACACGGCCAACGACGAGCTGGCCGACGGCCAGGCCCAGTGGGGCGCCCAGTACATCCCGGGCATCCAGGCCTTCTACACCTCCAAGAGCCCGGCCTTCCACTACTGGTTCCCGCCGGTGCTGAACGTCTCGCTGGTGCCGAACCTGACCAACCCGCTGCTGGCCAACGTCAAGGTCCGCCAGGCGATGGCCTACGCGATCAACCGCCCGCAGGTCTCCAGCATCGGCGAGTCCGGCTACGAGCCCGCCGCCAACCAGGCGGGCATCGTGACCCCGACCTACTCAAGCTGGCTGGACTCCTCCGCGCTGGCCGGTTACGGCAACTACAGCTACGACCCGGCCAAGGCCAAGCAGCTGCTCGCCCAGGCGGGCTACCACCTGGGCTCGAACGGAATCATGGTGAACGCGGCGGGCAAGCAGCTGTCCTTCACCGTGATCAACATCGGCGACTACTCCGACTGGCTCGCCTCCATGCAGGTGATCGTGCAGGACCTCAAGGCCGTCGGCATCCAGGTGACGCCCCAGAACCTGACCAACACCGACTACGACGCCGACCTGTTCCCCGGCAACTTCCAGCTCGCCTACGTCGAGCAGCAGACCATCGGCCCGGGCCCGTACTACGAGCTGAACGACTGGCTGAACTCGGCCGACACGGCGCCGATCGGCAAGACGGCGGCGACCAACTACGAGCGCTACAGCAACGCCGCCACCGAGGCCCTGCTCAACCAGTACGCCAGCACGACGTCCGCGGCGGCCCAGCACTCCATCGTCGACCAGCTCGAGCAGGTCATGCTGTCCCAGGTGCCGATCATCCCGATCACCGAAGGGGTGGACTGGTACCAGTACGACACGGCGGCCTTCTCCGGCTGGCCCACCCCTAGCGACCCGTACGCGCAGCCGCCAGTATGGGCCTATCCGGACAACGAGCAGGTGCTGCTGCACCTCAAGCCTCGCTAACGACGGGTGCGGGGTTGGGCTCACTCCCAACCCCGCCTGACCCAGGGGATCCAGCTTGAGATTCGCGCTACGCCGCCTCGGCTTCTTCGTGCTGACGCTGTGGGCGGCGCTGACCCTCAACTTCCTGCTGCCGCGGCTGATGCCAGGCAACCCGGCGCTGGCCATGATGGCCAAGTTCCACGGCGAGCTCACCCCGCAGTCGCTGAAGGCGCTCGAGATCCTGTTCGGCGTCAACACGCATCAATCGCTGCCCTCGCAGTACGTCAGCTACCTGCACCAGGTGGTGACGGGCAACTTCGGCACCTCGCTGGACTTCTACCCGGCGTCGGTCACCTCGGTCATCGGCAGCGCGATCTGGTGGACGCTCGGCCTGGTGGGCGTGAGCACGGTCCTTGCCTTCGCGCTCGGCACCGGGCTGGGCATCGTCGCCGCCTGGCGGCGGGGCGGCCGGCTGGACAGCGTGCTGCCGCCGGTGTTCGTGATCGCCTCGGCGGTGCCGTACTTCTGGGTGGCCATGGTGCTGGTGCTCGTGTTCGGCATCAGCCTGCACTGGGTGCCGTACGTGGGCGGCTACAACGTCACGGGCGACACCCCCGGCCTCACGCTGCACTTCATCGGCGACGTGCTCAGCCACTCCATCCTGCCCGCGCTCTCGCTGGTGATCACCACGGTCGGCACCTGGATCCTGACCATGCGGAACACCATGATCACCACGCTGGCCGAGGACTACGTGCGGATGGCCAGGGCCAAGGGCCTGCCGGGACGGCGGATCATGCTCGACTACGCGGCGCGCAACGCGATCTTGCCGAACCTGACCGGCTTTGCCATGTCGCTGGGCTTCGTGGTCAGCGGCGCCATCCTCATCGAGTACGTGTTCAACTACCCGGGCGTGGGGTTCATGCTGCTGCAGGCGGTGCAGGGTGAGGACTACCCGCTGATGCAGGCGCTGTTCCTGCTCATCACGGTGGCGGTGCTTGTGGCGATCCTGATCGCCGACATCGTCACCGCGGTGCTCGACCCGCGGACCAGGGCGGCGAGCTAGCCATGTCGATCCCGCTGTCCCTCGGCCAGCCCGCCGGCGAGCCGCGCCGCCAGTCGACATTTCCGGCGGCCAGCCACGCGCTGGCCCGGATGGGCCGCGCGGTGCGGTCGAACCGCAAGGCCACCGTCGGCACCGTGCTGCTGGTGTTCTTCGTCCTCGTCGCGCTGTTCCCCGGCGTGATCGCGCACGACAACCCGAGCCTGGACGCCTACAAGCCGCACCTCGGGCCGTCGACCGCTCACCTGCTCGGCACCACCGCCTACGGCCAGGACATGTTCGCCCAGCTGGTGTGGGGAACGAGGAACGTGATGATCATCGCGTTCACGGTCGGGCTGGCCACCACAGGGATCGCCGTACTGGTCGGCGTGGCCGCTGCCTACCTGGGCGGGCTGTGGGACAGCTCGCTCGGCGTGCTCACCGACGTGCTGCTCGTCATCCCGCTGTTCCCGCTGCTGATCGTGATCGCCGCCTATGCGCACGGCGGCGGCACGCTGCTGCTGATCGTCGTCATCACCGTCACCAGCTGGTCCTACACGGCGCGGCAGCTGCGGGCGCAGGCGCTCACGCTGCGCAGCAGGGATTTCCTGCAGGCGGCCAGGGTGCGCGGCGAGCGCCGGCTGTACATCATCGTGATGGAGGTCATCCCCACGATGACCTCGCTGATCGTGGCGAGCTTCCTGACCAACGCGCTGTACGCGATCTTGTTCGCCTCCAGCCTGCAGTTCATCGGCCTGGGCGACCCGGACACGGTCAGCTGGGGCACGATGCTCTACTGGGCGCAGAACAACGCCGCCCTGCAGACCGGCCAGGCGCTGTGGGCGATCGCGCCCGGAGCCTGCATCGCCGTCCTCGGCGCGGCGTTCGCCCTGCTCAACTACGCCTTCGACGAGATCGGCAACCCGGCGCTGCGGCCCGTGCGAAGGAGCGCGGGAAGGACCGCCCGAAGGAGCCAGCGTGTCCGAAGTGCTTGAGGTCGTCGGCCTGTCCGTGGACTACGTGCTGGACCGCGGCGACGTCCGGGCGGTGGACGGCGTGTCGTTCACCCTGGACCGGGGCGAGTTCCTCGGCATCGTGGGCGAGTCGGGCTGCGGGAAGTCGACGTTGCTGTTCGCGGTGGCCCAGCTGCTGTCCCCGCCGGCTGCTGTCGTCGCCGGCAGCGTGACGTTCAAGGGCACCGACCTGGTGGGCCTGACCGACAAGCAGCTGTCCGCGGTCCGCTGGCGGGACATGTCGGTCGTCATGCAGAGCGCGATGAACGCGCTGAACCCGGTCAAGTCGATCGGGGCGCAGTTCGCCGACGCGATGCGGGCGCACGGCAAGCCGTCCCGGGAGGAGATCGCGGCCAGGTCGGCCGAGGTGCTGCGGATGGTCGGCATCGACCCCGTGCACCTGGGCAGCTACCCGCACCAGCTGTCGGGCGGGATGCGGCAGCGGTCGATGATCGCGATGGCGATGCTGTTCACCCCGGACCTGGTGATCATGGACGAGCCCACCTCCGCGCTCGACGTGGTGGCGCAGCGCTCGCTGATGGCCCAGATCAAGGAACTCCAGCTCAGCTACGGCTTCGCGGTCATCTTCGTCACCCACGACATGTCCCTGATCAGCCACTTCTCCGACCGGCTGATGGTGATGTACGCCGGGCAGGTGGACGAGTTCGGCCCGACAAGGACGGTCTTCGACCGCCCGCAGCACCCGTACACCCAGGGCCTGCTCGAGGCCTTCCCGTCCATCCGCGGCCCCAAGGTCCCGCTCAAGGGCATCCCGGGCAGCCCGCCCGACCTGGCCGCGCCGCCGTCCGGCTGCCGGTTCCACCCGCGGTGCCCGTACACGGTGGACAGGTGCACCCAGGTCGAGCCGGACCTGTCCGAACTCGACGACGCGCTGGTGCGCTGCCTGCGCCGCCAGGACGGCAGCCTGCCAGCTCCCAGCCAGCCAGTGCCGGCCAGCAGCGAGCGGAGCATCCGCCGATGACTTCCACCGAGCTGCTGCGGGCCGAGCACCTGACCAGGCACTTCAAGATCGGCGGGCTGCTGTCGCGGCGGACGCTGCACGCCGTGGACGACGTGAGCTTCGGCGTCGGCGACCGGGAGATCGTGGCGCTGGCCGGCGAGAGCGGCAGCGGCAAGTCCACGATCGCCCGCGTGCTCGCCAGGATCTACGCGCCGACAGGCGGGGAGATCTACTTCGAGGGCAAGCCGGTATCGGCGATCCGCTCCCGCCGCGGCCGGCTCCGCTACAGCGGCCTGGTGCCGATGGTGTTCCAGGACCCGTTCGGCTCGATCAACCCGGTGTTCCGGGTCCAGCACGGCGTGCTGCGCAGCCTCAAGCTGCACCGCCCGGAGCTGTCGGCCAGGCAGCGGCGCGAGGAGGCGGAGCGGGTCTTCGAGGTGGTCGGGCTCGGCGCCGACATGCTGGACCGGTTCCCGCACGAGCTGAGTGGCGGGCAGCGCCAGCGGGTCGGATTCGCCCAGGCGCTGGCGATGCGGCCCAGGCTGATCCTGGCCGACGAGCCGGTCTCGATGCTCGACGTGTCGATCAGGATCGGCCTGCTCAACCTGATGGCCGAGCTGCGCGACGCTCAGGGCGTCTCGGTCTTGTACATCACCCACGACATCGCGAGCGCGCGGTACGTGGCGGACCGGCTGATCGTGATGTACGCCGGCCAGATCGCCGAGGAGGGCCCGATCGAGGAGGTGCTTGCCCACCCGAGGCACCCCTACACCCAGCTGCTGCTGTCCGCCGTGCCGGACCCGCGGGCGCCGCTGTCGGTGGCGGCGGAGACCGACCGCGGCGAGCCGCCCAAGGTCATCGACCCCGTCCCCGGCTGCAGGTTCCGCTTGCGGTGCCCGCTCGCCATCGACGTCTGCTCTTCGGTGACTCCGGTGCTTGAGGAGCTGGCACCTGGGCACCGGGCGGCCTGCCACGTTGCCGCCGCCGTGGCCGGTGAGGCTGCGGCGCAGAAGGTAGAGCAATGAAGCTGACGGTGATCGGCGGCGGTTCCACCTACACGCCCGAGCTCGCGGACGGCATCGGCCGGCTGCTGCCGGCGGTGTCCGAGCTCGTGCTCGTCGACCCGGACACCGAGCGGCTGGCCGCGGTCGGGCCGGTGTCGGCCCGGATCATGGCCGCGCACGGCCATACCGCCCAGGTCCGCTGGACGGACAGCCTGGACGAGGGCGCGGACGGCGCCGACGCGATCGTGTTCCAGCTGCGGATCGGCGGGCAGGCCGCGCGCCAGCGCGACGAGACCTGGCCGCGTGACTGCGGGTGCGTAGGGCAGGAAACCACCGGTGCCGGCGGCCTTGCAAAGGCGCTGCGCACCGTACCCATCATCGTGAATTTGGCCGAACGGGCGGTGCGTCGGGCTTCGCCCTCTTGCTTCCTTATCGACTTCACGAACCCGGTGGGGATCGTCACGCGGGCGCTGCTGTCGGCCGGCCATCGCGCGGTGGGACTGTGCAACGTGGCGATCGGATTCCAGCGCCACTTCGCCGGCCTGCTCGGCGTCGCGCCGCAGGACGTGTCGCTCGGGCACGTCGGCCTGAACCACCTGACCTGGGAGCGCTCGGTCTGGGTCAAGGACACCGACGTGCTGCCTTCGCTGCTCGCCTTGCATCTGGACCAGATCGCGCCGCACACCGGGCTGCCCGCGCAGTTCGTCCGCCGGCTGGGCATGGTGCCGTCCTATTACCTGCGCTACTACTACGCCCACGACGCGGTGGTCGCGGAGCAGCGGGGCGCGGTGACCCGCGCCGAGCAGGTGGCACGGCTGGAGGCCGAGCTGCTCGGGCTGTACGCGGACCCGGCGCTTGACCGCAAGCCCGAGCAGCTGTCCAAGCGCGGCGGGGCGTGGTACTCCGAGGCGGCGGTGGACCTGCTGATCTCGCTGACCGGCGATCGCCGCGACGTGCAGGTGGTCAACACCTTCAACGGGGCGACGCTGCCGTTCCTGCCCGCCGACGCGGTGATCGAGGTGCCCGCCGTCATCGGCGCTGACGGCGCGGCGCCGGTGCCTGTCGACCCGGTCCAGCCGCTGCTGCGCGGGCTGATCGCGCACGTGTACGCCTACGAGGAGCTGGCGCTTGACGCGGCGATCCGCGGCGGCCGCGACCGGGTGTACGAGGCGCTGCTCGCGCACCCGCTGGTGGGCCAGGCCGACCGGGCGCGGTGCCTGACCGACCGGCTGATCGCGGAGAACGCCCGCTACCTGTCCTGGGCATGAGGAGGCTTCCGATGAGACGCGCATGGTGGACGGTCCCGACGGCGGCCGCGCTCACGCTTGCCACGGTCATCCCGGCGGCCGCCGCTGCGGCCGACCCCGGCGGGGCCGCGGCCGCGGCGGCCCCGGCGCAGGTGCGGGTCAACCAGGTGGGGTACCCGGCGTCGGGCCCGAAGGTCGCCTTCGCGATGCTGGCCCGGCCTTCCGCGGCCGTGCGGTTCGAGGTCACCACGTCGTACGGAGTCGCCTACCTGGGCGCCTCTTCCGACGACGTGGGAGCGTGGAACTCCGGCTACCGGGCGGTATATGAGCTCGACTTCTCCGGCGTCAGGACCGCAGGCGTCTACCAGGTCAGGCTCCTGTCCCCGGCAACCGCGGTCTCCCCCTCGTTCGTGATCGGCAGCGGGTCCCAGCTGTACCGCCAGCTCGTCGACAACGCGGTGCGGTACTTCACCTCCGAGCGCGACGGGCCGGACACCGATGCGGCCGTGCTTGACCGCCAGCCCGCCAACCTGACCGACGAGCGGGCCTACGTCTACGCGGACCCGAGCTACGACGGCAACGACAACCTGCTGGGCTCGCTGCGCCGGATCGGCGGCCCTGTCGACGTGTCCGGCGGCTGGTTCGACGCCGGCGGCGGCTACGAGAAGTTCGCGTACACGGCCAGCTACGCGGACGCGCTGATGCTGATCGCCGCCCGGGACTATCCGGGTGAGTACCCGGCGCTGCTGCCCGAGGCCGAGTTCGGCCTGCAGTGGATCGGCAAGCTGTGGAACCCCGCGCAGAAGGTGATGTACGTCCAGGTCGGCATCGGCAACGGCAACGCGAGCAACACGATCCAGGGCGACTACAACTTCTGGTTCCTGCCGCAGGCCGAGGACCGCATGGACGTCGGTCCCGGCGGTGACCCGGGCCCGACGGCGTACTACGTCAAGTACCGGCCGGTGTTCGAGGCGGCGCCGCCCGGCCAGCCGGTCAGCCCCGACCTGGCCGGCCGGTTCGCCGCCGACTTCGCCCTCGGCGCGCAGCTCGCCGCCGCTTCTGGCGATTCCGCCCAGGCACAGCGCCTGCTCGCTATGGCCCGCGGCGTCTACGCCATGGCCAAGACGACACGGGTCGGGCAGCTTGTCACCGCGTTCCCGCACGACTACTACCCGGGCACCGAGTGGAAGAGCGACATGCTCTGGGGCGCCGCCGAGATCGCGCTCGCCGACGAGGCGACCGGCGCGTCGCCCGCCCGGCTGCAGGCCGACCTGCAGACCGCGGCCCGCTGGGCCAGGGCCTACATCGCCCAGGGTCACGCTGCCGACGGCGACACGTTCAACCTCTACGACAACGGCGCGGTCGCCGAGGCCGAGCTGCTGCAGGCGATGCGCACGGCCGGGGGCACCCCGGTCATCGCGCCAAGCGCGCTGCTCGGCGACCTCGCCGCGCAGCTGCGTACCGGCGAGGACTGGGCCAGCGGCGACCCGTTCGAGCTCGGCACGCAGCTCGGTCCCTCGGACGCGTCGCCGCACGCGTTCGGCCTGTTCATCACCGACGCGCTGTACCAGGAGTACGGCGGTTCCAGCCGGTACCAGGCGTTCGCGCAGCAGCAGCTGAACTTCGCGCTCGGCGCCAACGGGTGGGGCAGCTCGTTCGTTGTCGGCGCCGGCACGGTGTTCCCGCGCTGCATGCAGAGCGAGATCGCCAACCTGGCCGGATCGCTCACCGGCGCCGGCGACATCCAGCTCGGCGCGACCACCGACGGGCCGAGCAGCCCGGGCAATTTCGCCGGCCTCGGCACCGTCACCGGGATGCGCGCCTGCAGCGCCGGGAACTACGCCGCGTTCAATACCGCGGCCGCCGCCTACGAGGACAACGTGGTGTCCTGGCCCTCGGTCGAACCGGCCGACGACTACACCGCCGCGTCCCTGTTCGCCTTCGCCCTCGGCGCTGCTGGCCAAGGCGGGGCCGGCCTTGGCTGAGCCGCACTCGGGCGCCCGCCACGGCACAGGCCCGCTGGCAGCCGTGCTGGCCATCGACGGCGGCAACAGCAAGACCGACGTGGCCCTCGTGGCCGGCGACGGCATCGTGCTCGCCTCGGCCCGCGGCCCTGGCATCAACGCGCACGAGGTCGGCGTCGACCAGACCGTGCTCGTCCTGGACGCGGTGGTCAAGCAGGCCGCGGCCCAGCTCGACGGGGCGAGGTCGGGCTTCGTCGCCAGGCACACGGTGGCCTGCCTGGCCAACGCGGACCTGCCAGAAGAGGAGGCGGAACACGCCGCGGTCGTCCAGGCCCAGGGCTGGAGCCCGACCGCCACCGTGGTCAACGACACGTTCGCGATCCTGCGGGCAGGCTCCGAGCCCGGAGCGCACTGGGGCGTGGCGGTGGTCTGCGGCGCGGGCATCAACTGCGTCGGCGTCGCGCCGGACGGCAGGGTCACCAGGTACCTGGCCCTGGGCGCGATCTCGGGCGACTGGGGCGGCGGCTACGGCCTGGGGATGGAGGTTCTGTGGCACGCGATCCGCGCGGAAGACGGCCGCGGCCCGGCCACGGCCCTGGCCGGCTACCTGACCAGCCATTTCGGCGTGGACAAGGTCGAGGACGTGACGCTGGGCATCCACAAGGGGAAGATCGGCGAGGACGACCTGACCGGCCTGGCGCCCATGCTGCTGCGTGCCGCCGATGAAGGCGACCAGGTGGCGCTTGCCGTGGTGAACCGCCTCGCCGAGGAGGTCTCGGTGATGGCCGTCACCGCGATGCGGCGGCTCGGCCTGGATAACCTGGCCACCCCGGTCGTCCTCGGTGGCAGCGTGCTGACGGCGAGGAACCCGCTGCTGATGGGCGGCATCACCCGACGTCTGGCCGCGACCGCCCCGGCCGCGATCGTGCGGGTGATCGAGGTGGCACCGGTGGCCGGGGCCGCGCTGCTCGGCCTGGACCACGTGCACGCCACACCCGCCGCACAGGCCCGCCTGCGCGCCGTGTATCAGACCGGCGTTCCGCGCCTCCGCAGGTAGGAGGCTGGCGGGAGAAAGACACCGCCGCCACAATGACCACAGTGGCGGGGCACTCCCGCTCCTGAGAGGGAGGCCGACCGTGCCAGAAGCGACCATTTCACCATCCCCCGATGCCTCCCGCCCAATGCCGCCGATGGTGTCCGGTGCGCTGCCGATCCTCGGGCATGCCCCGGGGTTCCTGCGCGACCAGCTCCAGCTGCTCGAGCGCGGCTATCAGGAGCACGGCGAGGTCTTCCGGCTGCGGCTGCGGCCCGGCCGCCGGCCAGCCATCTTCATGCTCGGCCCGGAATGGGCCCGGTGGGTCTTCAAGCACACCGACGACGAGCACCTGTCCATCGGGCCCAGCCTGGCCTTCACCAAGCGGCTGTTCGGGTCCGACTTCTACTTCCTCGCCCCGCCCGAGGAGTACCAGCACCAGCGCGAGACCCTGCTGCCCCTGTTCCGGGGCAAGATGATGGTCTCCTACCTGACGATGATGGAGCGCCGCTGCGCCGAGTTCGTCGCCCGGCTGGGCGACTGCGGCACCTTCGACCTGCCGAGCGAGATGAACGACCTGGTCCTCGGGGTCATCATGGAGGCGTTTCTCGGCGCCGAATTCGTCAGCCGCATGCCAGACACGGTCGCCGGCGACTTCCGCGACTTCATCCGCGGCCTCGACCCGATCACGCCGGGCTGGGTCCCCGCCCCGCACCTGCGGCGGGCCCGGCGTGCCCGCGACAAGATGCGCGCCGCCGTGGGCGACCTGATCCAGGCCAGGCGCGTCCAGCCGCTCGACCCCCCCGACTTCCTGCAGGAACTGATGAACTCCCGCGCGCTCGACGGCTCGCCGGTCACCGACTTCTGGGTCGTGCAGATGGCACTCGGCGTGGCGTTCGCCGGGCACGACAGCACGACGGGCCACCTTTCCTGGGCGCTGATCGACCTGCTGCAGCACCCCGACGAGCTGCAGAAGGTCCTCGACGAGCAGCAGTCGCTGCTGCCGGACCCGCACACGCCGCTGGACCTGGCGGTCGTGCACCGGATGAGCTGCCTGGACCGGGCGCTGCAGGAGACCGAGCGGCTGCGCCCGGTCGCCCCGGTGATGCTCCGCAGGGCCATGCGGCCGATCGACGTCGACGGGCGCAGGATCCCGGCCGGCGCCGACGTGTTCGTCGCGCCCGTCATCAGCCACCGGCTCCCGCCCCTGTTCGACGACGCCACGCGCTACCACCCGGATCGTTTCCTCGCGGACCCCAGGCAGGTGGCCCACCTGCACGGGTTCGGCGGCGGAACGCACAGGTGCCTGGGCGAGCACTTCGCCGACCTGCTCGTGCACGTGACGATCACCCGCCTGCTGCAGCGCTACGAGCTCACCCTCATCGACCCGCACCCGGCTCCGGTGCGGACACCCGCCTTCAAGGGTCCCCGCTCCCCCTGCCGCATCCGCTACCGCCGCCGGGGCTTAGGAGTGGTTCTCGCCAAACGCAAGCGTCAGCATCTTGCCCTCCCCGCTGGGCCTGCCACTATGTCCCGCCATGTCCGAGAGGGCCTGAGCTAGCGCTTCGCTCCGGGCCTGCAGCCCCTAGCTTTCTCATGGGAGCACGTCAATGCCCGGGCGTTAAGGGCGGGTAGCGCGTGCTTTAGCGGCTGAGCAGGTGGCTGTCGGCGTCCTCGCCGAGCATCGCGCGGGACAGCCTGGTCAGCAGCGCGCCGAGTTCGGCGTACTCCTCGGGCGACAGGTCGGAGAGCAGCTCGCGCAGTCCCTCCCGGCGCGCCGCGAACAGCCGCTCGGCGGCCTGGTGCCCGGCGTCGGTGAGCACGAGCTTCCCGTCCGAGCGGGTCACCATGTGCTCTGTGACAAGGCGGTCCACGTAGGGCTTACCGTAGTCCACCGTCACGTCGGCCTGCCTGGCGAGTTCCTCGCCCGCGACGGCGCCCTGCTTGGCCAGCCGGGTGAGGATCCAGGCGCTGCCCGCGGGCAGGTCGAGGCCGGCCGCGGCGGCCAGCCGCTCGTAGCCGCGCCGCCTGAGGTCCGCGCCGCCGAGCCTGGTCAGCGAGCGCTCGACCTCCTGCACCGAGGAGCGCTCCGGCGGCCCGGCGCCCAGGCCCTCGCCGATGCCGACGGAGCTTGTCGCCCGCAGCGGGACCTCGCGCAGGAACCAGGAGAGCGCGAACGCGACAAGCGCGACCGGGATCGCGTAGAGGAAGACCGGGTGCAGGGCGAGTGAGTAGGCGTGTATCACGTCCGTCTTGATCACGGCGGGCAGCTTCTTGAGCACCGCGGGGTCTGCCGCGGCGCCCGCGGCGTTGAACCCGTGCGGAAGCGGCACCCCGCGCAGCGTCGAGGCCAGCTCGCTGACCAGCCGGTTAGAGAAGATCGCACCGAATATGGACACGCCGAACGCGCCGCCGATGGTGCGGAAGAAGGTTGCCCCGGAGGTCGCGGCACCCAGGTCGGCGAAGTCTGCCGAGTTCTGCACGGCGATGACGAGGACCTGGATGATCAGCCCGAGAGCCAGCCCGAGGATGAAGAAGTCGACGGAGGTCAGCGCGGTCGAGGTGTGCTCGTCCAGCCTGGACAGCAGGAACAGCGCGACCACGAGGATGGCAGTGCCGGCGATCGGATAGATCTTGTACTTGCCTGTCCTCGCGATCAGCTGGCCGCTGACGATGGAGGTGACCAGCAGGCCGCCGACGAGCGGCAGCAGGTAGACGCCGGATATGGTGGCCGAGATGCCGTGCACCACCTGCAGGAACAACGGCAGGTAGGAGATCGAGCCGAACATAGCGAACCCGGCCGCGAGGCTGATCGCCGCGGCCACGCTGAACACCGGGTTGCGGAACAGCCGCAGCGGCAGCAGCGGCTCGGCCGCCCGGCGGGCGGACAGCCACCAGACCACGACAAGCACCGCGGACGCGGCGAACAGGCCGATGATCACCCCCGAGCCCCACCGATAGGTGGTACCGCCCCACGAGGTGGCGAGGACCACGCAGGTGGCGAACGCGGCGATCACCGTGGCGCCCAGGTAGTCGATGGAGTGCTTGCGCCGGTCGGGCGTGGCGGGCAGCACCGCGGTCACCACCACGAGCGCGACGGCGCCGATCGGCAGGTTGATGTAGAACACCCACCGCCAGGAGAGGTTGTCGACGAAGAATCCGCCGAGCAGCGGCCCGATGACGCTCGACACTCCGAAGACCGCGCCGAACGCGCCCTGGTACTTGCCCCGCTCCCGGGGCGGGACGACGTCCCCGACGATGGCCTGGGCCAGCACGAGCAGGCCCCCGCCGCCGATGCCCTGCAGCGCGCGAAACGCGATCAGCTCGGTCAGGGTGTGCGAGAGGCCGGACAGGGCCGAGCCGATGAGGAAGATCACGATCGCGGCGATGAACAGGTACTTCCTGCCGTACTGGTCGCCGAGCTTGCCCCACACCTGGGTGGTCGCCGTGGTGGCGAGCAGGTACGAGGTGACCACCCAGGACAGGTGGTCGAGCCCGCCCAGGTCGCCCGCGATCGTCGGCAGCGCGGTCGCCACGATCGTCTGGTCAAGGGCGGCCAGCAGCATGGCGAGCATCAGCGCGCCGCAGATGACCGCCAGCCCGCGCCGCGGCGCGGGCGGGTCTGCGGTACGGCTCTGACCTGCTGCCTGGCTGGCCACGATGGACGTCCCCGTTCGGCTGGACCTGATCTACGGACGCGTCATACCCGGCCGCCGGGCAGGCAACCTAGGGCGGTTCCCGGGCCGGGCCCGGGAACCGCCAGATCCGAGCGGGCCTAGCCCGTGATGTCGCTCTCGGAGAGCATCACCACGTGCCACACCCCTCCGACGTCGTTGCCGGTGGTGGTGTACGGATCCGAGCCCTTGTAGGTGTACAGGGGGTAGCCGTTGTAGGTGATCTGCTTGCCGCCGTTCGCCATGGTGACCGTGCCGAGCGTGCCCGGCAGGGTGTCGGCCGCCGACACCTGCGGTACGCCCGTCACCGGCAGCCAGGTATCAGCGCATGATCCGGTGCAGGTCGGCGGGCCGCCCTTCTTGTCCTTGGCGTAGGTATAGACCACCATGTGGTTCGCCTCGGCGAGCACGAAACCGAGATCGGACTTCTGCACGACCATGATGGTCGTGCCTACCGGCGGCAGCGAGTCGCTCAGGTGACTGCTCGGCTGCGGTCCCGCGGTGGGGCCGGTCGGGTGGGGCGTCGTCTGCTTCACCGTCGGCTTCGGGGAGGCCGTCTTCTGGGCCACCGTCGGGCTTGGCGCTGTCGTCGCGGCGGCACCCGTCGACGGCGAGGCCGTGGCGGCAGTAGTGGACCCCAGGCCCGTGTTAGTCGTCGAGGATCCCCCGCACGCGGCGAGCAGCAGCAGCGATCCCAGACCGGCAGCCGCCGCCCATCCCCTCTTGCGCATAACTTTCTCCTTCATCGATGGCCGTTCCCGGCGAGGGCCCGGCGGGAACGCCAGGTCATTGCTCCGGTCACCCGCCGGAGACGTCGCTCGCGGACAGCTTGATCACGTGCCACAGGCCGCCCACGCCGTTACCGGTCGTCGCCAGCGGCTTCGCGCCCTTGTAGGTGTACAGGGGGTAGCCGTTGTAGGTGACCTGCTTGGCGCCGTTCGCGTCACTGACGGTGCCGAGCGTGCCTGGCAGGGTATCGGCCGCAATGGACTTGGGGTTGCCGGTGACCGCAGGCCACTGCGAGGCACACGACCCGGTGCAGGTCGGCGAGCCGCCCTTCTTGTCGTTCCCGTAGGTGTAGACAACCTGGCCGTTGGCCTCGGCGAGGACGTAGCCGAGGTTCGACTTCTGGACGATCAGCACGGTCGTCCCTGGCGGGTTCAGCGCCTGGCTGGTTGCCTGCCCGGCGGCCGTGGTGGTCGGAGTGGCGGTCGAACCCGCCGACCCCGATGCTCCCCCGCACGCGGCTAGCAGCAGTGCTAGCGATCCGAGACCGGCAGCTGCTGCCCATCCGCTCTTGCGCATAACGTCTCTCCATTCAGCGGTTCAAAGGGTTTTCGGGGTCAGTCGGCCATGACCCGCTCCCGATACGCCGGAAACGTACCAGACCCCGGTACCGGCGGGCGGCTACTTAGCCGCTACTTAGCCATCCGGCCGCAAAGCCACGCCAGGGACATCGGATAACGGTAGTCGATGCTCATGTGCCCGGCGTCGAAGAGCTCGAAATGCACCACGTCGTCGGGCACCCCGATGTCCCCGAGCGCGGCGCGGAAGGCCGTGGCCCCCAGGTCAAGATGGAACTCGTCCCTGGTGCCCGCGTCGATCCAGATCGCGCCCAGCCCGCGCAGCGCGTCCGCGTAGACCGGCACCATCCGCACCGGGTCCCAGTCCAGCCACCGCTGCCACACCGCAGGCCGGAGCACCCCGGTGACCGGGTCGAACGGCAGCTCGACCGTTCCGTCCTCGCGGGCGGAGAAGCACGCGGCCACGCCCAGCAACCCGAGCAGGGACATGTCCTCCTCCTTGGTGAAGGCAACCCGGGAGGAGAAGTCCCGCCACCAGCGCCAGATGTCACCGTCGTAGCGGCGCAGGTGCCTGGTGGCGGTGGCGAACTCCGGTATGTAGCAGTACTCGTACAGCGTGTCCCCGGCGTGCGTGGCCAGCGCGCCGAACAGGTCGGGGCGGAGCATCGGCGTGATCATCGCGCCGAACCCGCCGCTGGACTTGCCCGTGATCGCCCGGTGCGCGGGATCCGGCTGGGTGCGGTAGCGCGCGTCCACCCACGGCACGACCTCGTCGCACAGGTAGGAGTGGTAACGCCCGGTGCCCGGCGAGTCGACGAACTGGCTGCCGCCGTATCCGGTCCACGCGTCGACGTACACCACGATCGCAGGCGGGGCTTCGCCGCTGGCGAACACCGCGTCCGCGGCCTCGGGGAACGGCAGCCGGTAGGGCGACCTGTTCCGCCACATCGCCACGTTGCCCGTGTATCCCTGGATCACGTACACGGTCGGGTACCGTCGTCCCGGCTCGTCGTCGTACCCGGGCGGCAGGTACACGGGCAGCGGGCGCTCGTGCGGATCGCCGAGCGGGTTACCGCGCAGCAGGTCGCTGCCGATGACGTTGTCCTCGATGCGGCCGACGAGATCGGCGGACCAAGGCAGCACGGCGTCTCCTTCCACGGGACGGCTGGCTCCTACCCTAGGGCACGCAGCGCGGCGAGTTCGGCGGCGGACGGCCCGGCGATGAGCTCGGGTTCGGGTGCCACCGCCAGGTCCCAGCCGGTTCGCTCCCTGGCCCGCGCGGCGCAGACGCCCGGGTACAGCCCGGTCATGGTGAACTCCATGGTCGCCGGGTCGGGCTCGAGCACGCCCAGGTCGGTGATGATCTTCTTCGGCCCGGCGCCGGTGAGGCCGAGCCGGTCACGGTCACCGGGACCCGAGCCGTAGCCGACCGAGGTGACGAAGTCCACCCGCTGCACGAACGAGCGGAGGTGCTGCCGGACCACGATGATCACCTCGCGGCATGAGGCGGCGATCTCCGGGGCACCTCCCGCGCCGGGCAGCCGGGCGCGAGGGCGGGCGTAGTCTCCGCCTACGAGGGTGGTGTTGATGTTGCCGAACCTGTCGACCTGAGCGGCGCCGAGGAAACCCACGTCGATGCGGCCGGGCTGCAGCCAGTAATTGAAGATCTCGGGGACGCTGACGACCGTGTCCGCGGTCTCGGCCAGGATGCCGTCGCCGATCGACAGCGGCAGCCGGGTCGGCTTGGCACCGATCGTGCCTGACTCATAGATCAGCACCAGTCCCGGTGCGTGCGTGGCGCGCGCGAGGTTCGCCGCCGCGCTCGGCAGCCCGATCCCGACGAAACAGGTCACGCCGTCGCGCAGCGCCCGGGCCGCGGACACGGTCATCATCTCGTCTGCCGTGTACTCCAAGCTCAGCAACCTCCTCCGGCCAGTACTCCGTCCAGCCACCTGGTGAAGGATTCCCGATCGCGGCTGATGGCGTCCCAGGCGACGTAGTAGTCGTTGTCACGGGCGCCGTAGCCAAGGGCGTAGGAGGGATGCGCCCCGCCGGGCACGTGCGCCACGTAACTGACCGCCCAGCCGGGCAGCACCACGGCTCCGGGGCGAGGGTCGAGCGAGTCGACGATCTCCTCGACGGTCACGACCGAGCGCCGTGACGCGAGCACCGCCTCCTTCTGCACGCCGGTGATCCCCCACAGCTGCACGTTGCCTGACCTGTCCGCGCGCTGGGCGTGGATGACCGCCACGTCGGCGCGGAGCGCCGCGACCGCGGTCAGCTCCTCGCCGGTGAACGGGCAGGTGATCGGCTTGATGGTCGAACCCGGGGCAAGGCGGTAAAGGTCCGTGCCGCGGTAGCCGCGCAGGACGGCGAACGGCAGTCCGGACGCGCCGGCCAGATACCGGTTCGCCATCCCCGCGTGCGAGTGCTCTTCCAGCTCGAGCGGGACCGGCCAGGCGTGCTCGACCGCGTCGCGGAACCTGTGCAGGGAGCCGACGCCGGGGTTGCCGCCCCAGGAGAAGACCAGCTTGCGTGCGCACCCGGCCCCGATGAGCTGGTCATAGATCAGGTCGGGGGTCATCCGGATCAGCGTCAGGTCACGGCGCCGCTGCCTGATCACCTCGTGCCCGGCGGCAAACGGGATCAGGTGCGTGAATCCCTCCATGGCCACCGCGTCGCCGTCGTGAATCGCTCGGGCTACCGCATCGGCGAGCGAGACGATCTCCGCCACTTTCGCTCCAGTCTGAGGTGTTCGTTATCAGCCGAGGCCGCGCTCCAGCGATCGGTGCGCGTCCAGCGCCGCGGTCACGAAGGCGTCGGCGGCGCCAAGGTAGCCCGCGGGCTCAAGCGCGGACTCGATCTGCTCGGCGGAAATGCCCGCCGCGGCGAGCCGGTCTTCCAGCTTGGGCACGGCCAGCAGGACGTCGCGCAGCGGGAGGCCCGCGCCGACGGCCCGCTGGCTCGCCTCGGCCACCAGGTCGTGCGCCTGCGTCACGCCGAGCACGCCGGCCAGCAGCGAGGCGACGTGCTCGGCCAGCGGCAGGCCCTTGGCGGCGGCGAGGTTGGCGGCCATCCGCGACCCGTCCACCACCAGGCCGGGCAGCAGCTCGGCCGCCCAGCTCGAGGCCGAACCGGTCAGCTGCAGCAGGGCGGTCAGCGGCTGCCATTCCGCCTGCCACGCGCCGGCCGCGCGCTGCAGCTCCTGCTCGCCCGCGGCGACGAGGGTGGCGAGCAGGCCGGGAACCTGCCTGCTGCAGCCGAGGATGGCGAGCGACGTGACCGGGTTGCGCGTGCGCGGCATCGCGGCGGGCCCAGCGCGCCGCTGGCCGTCCCCCGCGGCCGCACCCGTCGCCGGCACGCCCTCGCGGACCTCGCCGACCTCCTGCTGGGCAAGCAGCGTGACGTCCCTGGCGACCTTGCCGAGCGCCGCCGTGACCCGGGCAAGCGCGGTGCCCAGGTCGATGATCCGCAGCCGGTCGGTATGCCAGGGCAGTACGGGCACCCCGAGGCCGAGTTCCTCCGCGAGCAGCGCCGCCACCTGGGGCCCGCGGTCGCCGAGCGAGGCGAGCGTGCCTGCCACCCCGCCGAACTGCACGGCCAGCCGCCGCGATGCGACCGCCGCCAGCCCCTGCCGCGCCTCATCCATGCTGGCCAGCCAGCCGGCCGCGACCAGGCCGAAGGTCACGGGGATGGCGTGGCGTAGCGACGTCCGGCCGATCATGATCGTGGCCCGGTGCGCCTCGGCCAGCCCGGCCGCGGCGTCGGCCGCGGTGGCCAGGTCGGCGAGCACGACGCCGATCGCACGGCTCGCGAGCAGCATGGCGGCGGTGTCCAGGATGTCCTGGCTGCTCGCGCCGCGGTGCACGGCGCTGACCGCGGTTTGCGGGACGCGCCGCGCCAGGGCCCGGGCCAGTGCTGGCACCGGGTTGCCGGCAAACGCCGCGAGCTCGCCGAGCTCGCCGAGCTCGAAGTTGGCCGCCCTGGCCGTCGCGGAGACCGCCTCCCCGGATCCCGCGGGCGCCAGCCCTGCCCGCTCAAGCGCCCGGGCCAGTCCTGCCTCGGTGTCCAGCATGGCCTGCAGCCACGCGGCGTCGTCGGCCTCGACCGCGCCCCGGGCGAACATCGCGCCGAACAGACCCTGCGCGTTCGGCCTGTCATGGTCAGACATGTCCGGGATCAGTCCTCTCCGTGTCCGGCTAGATGAATTATGGTCTGATCATGACTGAGCACGCAGCGGGCGATTCCCGCCTCCTTCAGCGCCGGCACCTTGTCACCGAGATCCCCGGACCCGTCTCACGTGAGCTGATGGCGAGGCGCGAGCGCGCGGTGGCCCGCGGGGTCAGCACCACGCTGCCGGTGTTCGTCACGGACGCGGGCGGCGGCGTCATCGTCGACGCCGACGGCAACTCCCTCATCGACTTCGGCGCCGGCATCGCCGTGGTCTCCGTGGGCAACGCGGCGCCCAGGGTGGCCGCAAGGGTCGCCGAGCAGGCGTCCAGGTTCACCCACACCTGCTTCATGGTGACCCCGTATGAGGGCTACGTGGAGGTCTGCGAGGAGCTGGCCAGGCGCACGCCGGGAAGCCACGACAAGCGATCCGCGCTGTTCAACTCGGGCGCGGAGGCGGTCGAGAACGCGGTGAAGATCGCCAGGCACGCCACCAGGAGACAGGCCATCGTCGCGTTCGACCACGGCTACCACGGCCGCACCAACCTCACCATGGCGCTCACCGCGAAGAACATGCCGTACAAGGACAAGTTCGGGCCGTTCGCGGGCGAGATCTACCGGATGCCGATGGCTTACCCGCTGCGCTGGCCAGGCGGACGTGAGGCGTGCCGGGAAAACGCGCTGCCGATGATCGAGTCCCTCATCCACACCCAGGTGGGCGAGGACAACGTGGCCGCCGTGATCATCGAGCCGATCCAGGGCGAGGGCGGGTTCGTGGTACCGCCGGACGGGTTCCTCGCCGGGCTGGCCGAGTTCTGCCGCGAGCACGGGATCGTGTTCATCGCCGACGAGATCCAGACCGGGTTCTGCCGCACCGGCGACTGGTTTGCCTGCGAGCACGAGGGCGTGGTGCCCGACCTCATCACGACCGCGAAGGGCATCGCCGGCGGCCTGCCGCTTGGCGGGGTAACCGGGCGCGCCGAGATCATGGACTCGGTGCACGTGGGAGGGCTTGGCGGCACCTACGGCGGGAACCCGGTGGCCTGCGCCGCGGCGCTCGGCGCGATCGAGACCATGGCGGCCGAGGACCTGGCCGGGCGGGCACGCCGGATCGGCGAGATCATGCTGCCGCGGCTGCACGGGCTGGCGGAGAAGTACCCGGCGATCGCGGACGTGCGAGGCCGGGGCGCGATGCTCGCCATCGAGCTCACCAAGCCGGGCACGCTCGATCCCGACCCGGGCATGACCGCGGCCGTCAGCCGGGCCTGCCACCAGGCCGGACTTGTGACGCTGACCTGCGGGACGTTCGGGAACGTGATCCGCTTCCTGCCGCCGCTCGTGATCGGCGAGGACCTGCTCGACGAGGGACTGTCCATCCTCGAGGACGCGTTCGCCTCGGCGAGCGGGAATGACCGCTAAGCCGGAGGCGGGACGCGACGCAGAGCTTGGCCGCCTGGTGATGGCGGCCAAGCCCAGGTCGTTCTGGCTGGACCAGCCCGACGCCCCGGCCGCCCGTGCGCCGCTGCCCGGCGACACGTCCTGCGACCTGGCGGTGATCGGCGCCGGGTTCAGCGGGCTGTGGGCCGCCCTGCTTGCCAAGGAGGCCAACCCCGGACGATCCGTGCTGGTGCTTGAGGGCAACCGCATCGGCTGGGCGGCCAGCGGCCGCAACGGAGGGTTCTGCGAGGCCAGCCTGACGCACGGCGCAGCCAACGGGACAGAGAGGTTTCCCGCCGAGTTCGCTCGCCTGCAGCGCCTTGGCGCCGAGAACCTGGACGCGATCGAGGCCGCGGTGGACCGCTACGGCATCGACTGCGAGTTCTCCAGGT
The DNA here is from genome assembly GCA_030040475.1 of Streptosporangiaceae bacterium. Next base: position 7,352 of record JASHTQ010000474.1, on the reverse strand, counting down.
CCGGCTCCGTCACGGTCGCCACCGAGGACTACCAGGTTGCCGGGCTCCGCGCGGCCGCGAACGCCAGCGGGGCAACCTTCCTCGACCAGGCCGCGATGCGGGCCGAGGTGAACTCCCCCACCTACCTGGCGGGCAGCTGGGACAGGAAGGGAACGGCGATGATCCAGCCCGCCAGGCTCGCCTGGGGACTGGCCGCCGCCTGCGAGCGGCTCGGCGTCCGCATCGCCGAGCGCACGCCCGCTACCGGCCTGGCCGGCGACTCCGACGGGGTGACCGTGCGCACCAGGCACGGCGTGCTGCGGGCCAAGCGCGCCGTGCTCGGCACCGGCGCGTTCGGATCGCTGATCCGCCGGCTGCGCCCCTATGTGGTGCCCGTCTACGACTACGTGCTGATGACCGAGCCGCTGGCCCCGGCGCAGCTGGCCTCGATCGGATGGCGGAACCGGCAGGGCATCGCCGACTCGGCGAACCAGTTCCACTACTACCGGCTGACCTCGGACAACCGGATCCTGTGGGGTGGCTATGACGCCATCTACCATTTCGGCCGCGATATCCGGATGGCCCACGACCAGCGGCCCGGCACGTTCGTCCGGCTGGCCGATCACTTCTTCACCACGTTCCCGCAGCTGGAAGGCATCGGGTTCAGCCACCGCTGGGGCGGCGCGGTCGACACCTGCAGCCGGTTCTGCGCCTTCTTCGGCACCGCCCATCACGGCAGGGTCGGCTACGCGCTCGGTTACACCGGGCTCGGCGTGGGCGCGAGCAGGTTCGGCGCCCGGGTGGTCCTCGACCTGCTGAGCGGCGAGCGAACCGAGCTGACCGAGCTTGCGATGGTGCGCAGCAAGCCGGTGCCCTTCCCGCCCGAGCCGCTCGCCTACCTGGGCGTGCAAGCGACCCGCTGGTCCCTGGCCCGGGCCGACCGCAGGTCCGGACGCAGGAACCTGTGGCTGCGGGCCATGGACGCCGCGGGCATGGGCTTCGATTCTTAGTCCCGGCCCTGACGGGCGGCCGCCCGTCAATGACGGCGCGCCTGGCGGTTGGCGCGCACGACCGGACTGTCGATCAGATCCACGTCGACGTTGAGCGCGATGCCGCCGACCTTGACCTTGTGCGGGCCGGAGTATTGCTTCGAGGTATCCGTCCGCCGCCACGCGGAGCCCTTCAGGTAGGGTGACGCGTTCAGGTTTTCCTTGTTATTCCACAGGGCAACCCAGACGCATTGCGGCTTGGCCAGCCGGTGGCCGTTGATCCGGCTGGTCTTCTCCAGGCTCACAATGGCGGAATCTGCGCTCGAGTACACGCCGGGTACGTACCCTTCCGCGTGCAGCTGCCTGTCCCAGGCGTCCAGGAATGTGAGCACCGCGTTCGCGCACCGCGAATTCTTGCGGTTATAGGCCTCTATGTCATAGTAGATCGGCGATCCTTTGCCGATGCCGAATGCCTTCGCATGGCGCGCCGCGAATCTCGCCGCCAGGCGGCCCTGCGCGGCGGCCACCTTGGGGTTGATCCGCCCGGAATAATGATCGCAGGACGGCTGCGGCCCGACGTAGATGGGCAGCAGCGACCAGCCCATCGCCGTCACCGCGCGGACCCACGCCGCGGACAGGTTGCCGTACGAGCAGGCCATGTCCTCGCCGCCTATGTAGATTCCGACGGCGGAGAATTTCGCCCGCCAGACCTTCATGGTGTGCAGTGGCGGCGCGGTGCACGTGTCGAAACCGGTCATCGGGTTCGATGCGTGCCTGGCGGCGGCTACCGTCTCCGCGCTGGCCAGGGCCGGTCCATATCCCGCGCCCATGCCGATCAAGGCGAATGCGTAGCCGCCGGCTACGAACACGGCCGTACGATGCATGCTCTCCCCCGAAACAACGCAGTTGCCCACGGGGGGTCGGGTTGTTCTCGGGGGAATGGCTAACGTCAGCCGATCGCCGGCGGCCTCCTTCCGCCTGGCGCGTTCGAGCGGCTATCCGACGGTACGATTATCACTCTACGAAGTCAAGCACATACTTAATGTATTTTTCGGCAGAGAATCGAGGTCAGCCGAGGTCAGCGTCGTTGAGGCTGAGGCCCATGGTGGAGGCGGACACCGAGCGCGGGTCGCGCTCGTGCCAGGCGCCGCGGGCAACGGCCGCGAGGAAGCGGTCCACGACGCGGTTGAACACATCGGGCTCCTCGAGGTTGACCGTGTGCCCGGTGTTCGGGAGCACGACGAGTCCGGCGGTGGGGACGGTCTGCTTGAGCATCACCGCGGCGTCAAGGCATCCCTCGTCCTCGTCGCCGACCAGGACAAGGACCGGAGCGCGCACCCGGGCAAGCTCATCGGTCAGCGCGTAGAGGGACGGGCGGGCGGCCTGGACGCCGCGCATGGTCAGCGCGCTGCCCAGCGAGGAGTGCGCGGCGAGTGCCGCGGCGAACTCGGCCCAGCCCCGCGGGTTCTTGTTCTGGAACTGCACCCGGGCCGGGCCGACGGCGTAACGCTCGGCGACCTTTGCCGCGCCCTCGGCCGCGAACGCCGCCGCGGTCAGCATGGACTCGGTGCGGAACGCCTCGGCGCGGTCGGGATGGGCGCCGTATCCGGCCCCGGCGACCACCGCCGAGCCGACCCGGTCGGCGTGCGCCATCGCGAGGTGCAGCGCGGTGAAGCCGCCCATCGACAGCCCCACGATGTGCGCCCTGGCGATGGACAGGCCGTCGAGGACCGCGACCGCGTCGGCTATCGCCCTGGTCTGGGAGTACGCGGCCGGGTCGGTGGGCACGTCCGACGGCGGGTACCCGCGGGCCGCGTAGGTGACGCACCGGTAGGCGGCGGAGAAGAACCGCACCTGCGGTTCCCAGCTGCGGTGGTCGCCAGCGAACTCGTGGATGAACAGCAGCGGCTCCCCCTCCCCCGTCTCCTCGACGTGCAGCGTGACGCCGTCGTCCGTCACGATCGCTGGCATCGGCAGCTTCCCCCTCCTGCGGGCGTGGAATCGGCCTTTCTCTTATACCGGAGGCGCGCCCATGATGTGCTGGTACGTTTGGGCCGACGCGGCGGCGGCGTCCCCGCCGGCGAGCGCCAGCAGGATCTGGTCGTGCTGGCGCGCCGACTCCGCGTGGCTGCGCCGGACCCTGGGCCCTGGGTTGAGCGACGCCCACAGCAGCCTCATCAGCGACATCAGCAGCGGGCTGCCAGCGTACTCGTAGATGGTGAAGTGGAACTCCCTGTTCAGGTCGGCGTAACGGGGATCGTCGTCGCCGAGGGCGCGCATCCGGTCGTTCAGGTCCCGCAGCCGGTCCAGCCCGGCCGCGTCGATCCTGCGCGCCGCCAGCGACGCGCCGAGAGACTCAAGCGCGGCCCGGATCTGGAAGTTCTCCTCGATCCTGCCGTCGTCGGGCGCGACCACGGTGAAGCCGCGGTGCGTGTCGCAGACCAGCAGGCCCTCGGACTCCAGCCGGCGCATCGCCTCGCGGACCGGTGTCTGGCTGACGCCGAAGCGCTCCGCGAGGTCGCGCTGGCGCAGCTGCCGGCCGGCCGGCAGCTCCCCGGTGATGACCTGCTCGCGGATCAGCGCGGCGACCAGGTCCGTCTTGCTCACGTAGCCGGCGTGCCCGGCCCCGTCGGCGGTCATGCCGTCGCCCCCGCCCGGCCGCAGGCAGCCGCGAGCCGGCGCACCCTGGCCGGGGTCAGCGGCAGCTCGCCGACGCTCCCCGCCAGGCCAAGCGCGTCCCGCACCGCGTTCGCCACCGCGGCGCCCACCGCGCTGACGCCGCCCTCGCCCGCGCCCATCACGCCGAGCGGATTGCCCGGTGCCGGGGCATCCTGCGACAGCAGCACGTCGACGGCGGGGACCTCCGCCGCGGTCGGCATCCGGTACTCCATGAACGTGATCGCCTGCGGCTGGCCTGCCTCGTCGTAGCCGAACTCCTCGAGCAGCGTGCCGCCGATCCCCTGTGCCACGCCGCCCCTCAGCTGGCCCTCCACCAGCATCGGGTTGATCGCGCGGCCCACCTCGTAGGCCACCAGGTAGCGCAGCACCCGGACCTGCCCGGTGCCCGTATCGACGTCGACGACGGCGGCGTGCGCGCCGTAGGGGTAGGTCATGTGCGAGACCTCGAACCGGCGGCGGGCGGACAGGCCGGCCGGCTCGCCCGGCCGCAGGTACCCGCTCGTCGGCTCGGCCGCCCTGGCCACGTCGGCCAGGGCGATCCGCGCTGCCGGGTCACCGCGGACGGTGATGGACCCGTCGGCCAGGTCGAGGTCCTCCTCGGCGGCCTCGAGCATCCGCGCGGCGAGCTGTACCGCCCGCTTCCTCACCGCGGCAGCGGCCTGGTGCACGGCGTTGCCGCCGACCACGGTCGAGCGCGACGCCCAGGACCCGGCGCCGAACGGCTGGGCGGCGGTGTCGCCGGCGGTGACCTGGACGACACGCGGGTCGACGCCGAGGGCGTCGGCGGCGATCTGCGCGAGCACGGTCTCGATGCCCTGGCCGAGCGAGGTGCCGCCGGAGTAGACGTGCACGGCGCCGGACCTGCTCACCGTGACGTCCGCGGTCTCCTGCGGCCCGAGTCCGCTCTTCTCCACGAACATGGCCAGGCCGAAGCCGCGCAGCCGGCCCCCGGCGGCCGACGGGCCGCGCGAGGCGCGCGAGGCGCGCGGGGAGACCGGGGCGCGCGGGGAGACCGGGCCGGTCCGGTAGCCGAGGCGGTCCGCCTCCCCGGCCGCCGCCGCGAGCAGTGCCGGGTAGTCGCCGGTGTCCAGGACCAGCTCGGTGTTCAGGGTCGTGATCGGGCGCCGGTGCGGCATCTCGGCCGCGGTGAGCAGGTTGCGCCGACGCAGCTCGACCGGATCGATGCCGAGCCGGCTCGCGGCGACGTCGAGCAGGTGCTCGCGCGCGGCGGTGCCCTCGAACCTGCCGGGCGCGCGGTAGGTGCCGCACGGCGTCTTGTTGGTGAGCACGACGCGCACCCGGCCGCGGTAGGCGGGAAGGCGGTAGGGGCCGGGCAGCATCGCGACCGTCAGCTCGGGCACCGCGACCCCGTGCGTGCGGCAGTAGGCGCCGTTGTCGTGCACGATGTCATCCTCGAGCGCGGTGATCCTGCCGTCGGCGTCGAAGGCGGCCGCGATGCGGTGGTGCTGCTGACGGGAGTGGTTGACCGCGACCAGGTGCTCGGCCCGGTCCTCGGCCCACTTGACCGGCCGGGCCAGCGCAAGGCTCAGCCACGGGATGAGGAAATCCTCCGGGTAGAACTCGCCGCGGACCCCGAAGCCGCCGCCCGCGTCGACGGCGTGCACGCGGATCAGCGTCTCGTCCATGCCGAGCAGGCCTGCCAGCAGGTCACGATTCCACACCGGCACCTTGGTCATGCCGTAGATGTCGAGCGTGCCCGCCCGCGGATCGGGGACGGACAGCAGGCAGCGGGGCTCGAGCGGCACGCCGCTGTGGCGGCCGATCGCCAGCTCGATGCCGACCACGTGCGCGGCGGCGGCGAACGCCGCCGCGGTATCCCCGTAGCCCGCGGCAAGCTCGGCCGCGACCTGCCGCGCGGGCGCGGTGCGCGCGTCGAGCACGGCGGGCCGCTCGGCGATGTCGATCTCGACGAGCTCCGCCGCGTCCTCGCAGGCGTACGGGTCGTCGCCGACCACGACCGCGAGCGGCTCGCCGACGTAGCGGACGGTGCCTGCGGCCAGGATCGGCTGCAGGTAGTCGCCGAGGTCGGTGCCTGGGATAGCAAGCCGGACCGGGATGGCCAGGCCGGGGGGAAGGTCATCCGCGGTGATCACCCTGATGATCTCCGGCGCCTTCGCCGCCCGCGTGACGTCGAGCTCGCGTACCAGGCCGTGCGCGGACGGCGAGCGGACCACCCGCGCCCACAGCTGGCCGGGGGCGCTGACGTCGTCGCCGAACCTGCCGCGCCCGCGCAGCAGCCTGGGATCCTCCTTGCGCGGCAGCCGGGCGCCGATGGCGCTCATGGCGGACTCCCTCCGGCCGCCCCGCCGCGGCCGGACCGCGCCCGCGCGGTGGCCAGGACCGCCTCGACGATGCCCTGGTAGCCGGTGCAGCGGCACAGGTTGGCGGCGACAAGCTCGCGGGCCTGCTCCTGCGCGAGCGGCTGGTCGCCGGCCTCGGCCAGGTACGCCTCGGCCAGCATGAGGAAGCCCGGCGTGCAAAAGCCGCACTGCAGCGCGTGGTGGTCGCTGAACGCCTGCTGCAGGTCCGACAGCCGCTCGCCGTCGGCCAGCCCCTCCACCGTCCGCACCTGCGCGCCGTCGGCCTGGACGCCGAAGACCAGGCAGGCACGGGCCGGCTGGCCGTCCAGGATCACCGTGCACGCGCCGCAGATGCCGTGCTCGCAGCCGACGTGGGTGCCGGTGTAGCCGAGATCGTGGCGGAGCATGTCGGCAAGCGTCCGGCGCGCCTCGACGACCAGCTCGTGGCTGCGGCCGTTGACCGTGACGTGGACGGCGTGCATGTCCCTCATCTGCTGGCTCCGGCGCGGTTGAGCGGAGCGGCGAGGGTGCGGCCGCGGAGGGCGGCGGTCACGTCCTGCGGCAGCACGGGGATGTGGTCGAAGCGGACGTCCGTGTCGGCCAGCGCGTCGTTGATGGCGTTGAGCACGGCCGCCGGGGCGCCGATCGTGCCTCCCTCGCCCATGCCCTTCGCGCCGGTCTCGCTGAACCGTGAGGGCGTCTGCAGGTGGACGATGTCCACGGCGCACATCTCCGCGGCGGTGGGCGCGAGGTAGTCCATCAAGGTGGCGCTCAGCGGCTGCCCGTCGGGATCGAAGCGGACGCATTCGAGCAGCGCGGCCGCCGCGCCCTGGGTGACCCCGCCGCGCACCTGGCCATCCACCACCATCGGGTTGATGACGACGCCGCAATCCTCGACGACCAGGTACCTGTGCAGCCGGATCGCCCCGGTGCCGGGGTCGATCACGACCATGGCAGCGTGGCAGGCGTTGGAGAAGGTGCCCGGCGGGTCGTAGCTGACCCGCGCCTCCAGGCCGTACCGCAGCCTTTCCTCCAGCCGGTGCGCCTGGAAGTGGACGATCCTGGCCAGCTCCCCGATGGGGATGGCGGCGGTGGCGTCGCCGCGGATCCGGGCGGTGCCCTCGGCGAGCTCGACGTCCGCCGGGCTTGCCTCGAGCAGCGACCCGGCCACCTGCCTGAGCTGGCTGGCCACCACGTCCGCGGCCCGCCCGGCGGCGCCGCCGCCGATCACGATCGAGCGGCTGCCCCAGGTGCCCCAGCCGTAGGAGGCCAGGTCGGTGTCGCCCTGGCGCAGCTTGACCTGGTCGGGGTGCACGCCGAGGCGGTCGGCCACGATCTGCGCGAACGTGGTCTCGTGGCCCTGGCCGTGCCCGCAGGTCCCGGT
>JASHTQ010000473.1 GCA_030040475.1 Streptosporangiaceae bacterium | reverse complement strand
GACCCGACCACGCTCACGTTCCTGGTGATCTCGTCGCTGGCCGCCGCCCTTGTCGCGCGGCTGCGGTCGATCGCGGTGACGTTCGTGGCGGCGATCGTGATCGGCGTGGTCCACGACCTGCTGACCCCGTTCACCGCGCTCACCAACTACCGCGACATGACGCCGTTCGTCATCGCGGTCATCGCGCTGCTTGTGGTCTCGCGGGGCGGCACGGTCATGACGCGCTCGAGCGAGGAGTCGTAGTGGCCGGGCTCGACACGAAGGACGCCGCGGCCGCGACGGTCGCCGGGCAGCGCGCCGCGCTGCTGCGCCGCCCGCAGCGGCCCGTTCACCTGACGGTCACCGTCGTTCTCGTGCTGTTCGCGGTGTTCGCGCTCCCGGACCTGATGAGCGCCTACTACACGGGCTACATGGCGCTTGTCGCGATCTACTCGATCGTGACACTCGGGCTCGGGCTGCTCGTCGGGCGGGTCGGCCTGTATTCCCTCGGCCAGGGCGCGATCCTGCAGATCGGCGCCTGGACAGGGGCCCGGCTGCTGTTCGCCAGCGCCCAGCCGTACCCGATCGTGCTGATCGAGGCGGGGCTGGTCACGATGCTGATCGGCACGGTCATCGGGCTGCCCGCGATCCGGCTTCGCGGCCTGTACCTGGCGCTGATCACGCTGATGATGGCGGGCGCCATCACGGTGGTCCTGGCCACGGTGAACTTCCCCAACGGTGGCGGCGGTTTCACCGGGTACAACGGCAACCTCCTGCACATCCCGCCAATCCGGCGCCCGGCGATCGCCGGCAGCGAGACCGCGTACTTCAGGTACGCGGTGGTCGTCGCGGTCGTCATGTTCGTGCTCGTCTACCTGCACCTGCGGACCAGGCCCGGGCGGGCGTGGGCGGCGATCAGGCAGAGCGAGCCCGCCGCGCTGGCCGCGGGCATCAACACGACGTTCTACAAGCTGTGGGCGTGGGCGCTCGCCGCGTTCATCACCGGCGTGGCCGGCGCCGTGCTGGCCGGGCAGGCGCAGTACCTGTACTCGATCAACTTCACCACCCAGGACTCGATCGTCCTGCTCGCGGTGGCGCTGATGGGCGGCGTGTACAACCTGTGGGGAGCGGTGATCGCCGCGCTGCTGATGCAGTTGCTGCCCGCCTTCCTGCAGAACCTGGGCCTGTCCTACGCCTGGCTCGACATCCTGTTCGGGATCGGCGTGCTCCAGGTCCTCACCACCGCGCCGGCCGGCCTCGCCGACCAGTTCCCGAGGGACATGAAGCGGCTCGGCCTGCTGGCCTGGCGGCTGGTCAGAAAACGGGAAGGCGCCACGTGATCGAGATCGACAACCTGACCGTCAGGTACGGCGGCGTGACCTCCCTGGACAAGATGAGCCTCGTCTTCGAGCGCGGCACCTGCGGCCTGATCGGGCCGAACGGCGCGGGCAAGACGACCTTCTTCAACGTCCTGTCCGGCTTCGTCCGCCCGGCCTCGGGCACCGTCCGAGCGTTCGGCACCAACCTGCTCGGCATGTCGCACTTCCGCCGCGCGCGGTGGGGGGTGCGCCGGACCTTCCAGACCGAGCAGGCCATCGAGGAACTGACGGTCTACGACAACGTCGCGATGGTCGCCTCGCCGCTGCGCGGTGCCGCGCGCCGCGCCGACGTGCTTGCCGCGATCGAGTACACCGGCATCGGCGCCTCGCCCGGTACGAAGGTAGGCACCCTCGGCGCCGGCCAGCGCCGGCTGGTGGAGGTCGCGCGGGCCGTGGCCGGCAAGCCGCGCCTCGTCCTGCTCGACGAGCCCGCCGCCGGCCTGCCCGACCAGGAGACCGCGCACCTCAGCGCGGTCATCCGCGGCATACCCGAGTACGCGGGCGCGCTGACGATCCTGGTCGACCACAACATGTCGCTGGTCTCCGCGGTCTGCGAGACGACGGCCGTCCTGGACTTCGGCAAGCTGATCGCCTCCGGCCCGACCGCGGCGGTGCTGCGGGACGAGCACGTGATGCGCGCCTACCTGGGGACGGCGGAGGTCTGATGGCCGAGCTCGCGCTCAACCAGCTCACCGTCGAGCGCGGCGGGCGCCCGGTCGTCAAGGACGTGACGATCACCGTCCCGGCCGGCGAGGTGACCGCCGTCCTCGGACCGAACGGGGCCGGCAAGTCCTCCATGGTCCTGGCCGTCGGCGGCGTGCTGCGCCCCCGCCCGGGCTCGGTATCCCTGGACGGCGCCGAACTGGCAGGCCGCCGGCCGGAGAAGATCCGCGCCGCCGGCGTCGCGATCGTCCCGGAGGGACGCCGCCTGCTGCCGGACCTGACCGTCGACGACAACATCCGGGTGGCCACCTACGCGATGCCCAAGCAGGCGGCCGCCGACGGCCGCGCCCGCGCGCTCGAGCTCTTCCCGTCGCTCCAGCCGCGCATCAACGTGCCCGCCAGGTCGCTGTCCGGCGGCGAGCAGCAGATGGTCGTGCTCGCCCAGGCGCTGGTCAGCCAGCCGAAGTTCATCCTGATCGACGAGCTCTCCCTCGGCCTGGCCCCGGTCGTGGTGACCCGGCTGGTCCCCGTCATCCGCTCCATGGTCGACGACGGGATCGGCGTGCTGCTGATCGAGCAGTTCGCGACGCTGGCGCTGAGCCTGGCGACCAGCGCGTACGTGATGGAGGGCGGCGTGATCCGCTACAGCGGCACGGCCGGCGAACTGCGCGACAACCCCGACCTGCTCAGATCCGCCTACCTCCTGCGCGGCAGCCC
>JASHTQ010000472.1 GCA_030040475.1 Streptosporangiaceae bacterium | reverse complement strand
GGCCGGGGCCGAGCCGGGGCGGCCGGCGTGAGCGGGGCGGCCGGGGTGAGCGGGGCGGCCGGGGTGGGCGGGGCACGCTGCGACCTGATCGACAGGTACCTGGACCAGTTGCGCGCCGGGCTGTGGGTGCCGGCGGCCGAGGCGGAGCTGATCGTGGCCGAGGCCGAGGACCACCTGCGCGAGACCGCCGCGGCGGGGCTGGAGATCGGGATGACCGAACTGGAGGCGCATGAGGCCGCGATCTCCAGCTTCGGGCCGGTGCGGGCCGTGGTCCGCGCGCACCGCCGGCGGACCCTCACGGCCGGCTACGCGGTGATGGCCGCGTGGAAGCTCACCGGGCTGCTGGCGACGATCGCCGGTGCCGGCGGCCTGGCCACGGTCTTCATGCAGCAAGGACTCCCGCCAGGGGTCCGGGCGGTCCAGGACGGCCATGGAGTCTGCCAGTGCCCGTTCAGCATGGTGCCGATCACCAGCCCGGCTGTGACGGCGCTGCCCTTCGTGGCCATGGCGGTGGGCGGCCTGGCTCTGCTGGCCACTCGCCAGCTGGCCACTCGCCAGCTGGCCGCTCGGCGGCTGGCGCTGCGCGGCGCCTCGGGCCGGGATCCATTGCCCCCGGCGGTAACGGCGAGCTTCTTCCTGCTGGTGACGGCGCTGCTGTCCGCGCTGAACGTGAGCGGCGTGGGAGCGGTCACCAATCAGTCGTACTGGTTCAGCCCGCTCTCGGCGGGCTCCGCCACCGCGACCCTTCCCCTCGTACCGGGTGCCATCGTCGCCGGGTGCCTGGCGGCGGCGGTCGGCTACGGTCTCCAGGCGGCGCTCAGGCGAGCCCGGCACAGGCCCGGATCGGGCGCGCCCGCTCTGCCGGGCCGGGATCCGCTGTCCGCGGCGGTAAGGGCGGGCTTCTTCCTGCTGGTACCGGCGCTGCTGGTCGCGCTCGACGTGGGCGGCGTGGGCGGCGGCACCCATCAGACCTGGCTCAACATCCCGCTCTCGTCGGGCTCGATGACCGGGACCGTTCCCCTCGTACCGGGCACGGTCATCGCCGTGTGCCTGGTCGTGGCCGCCTGCTACGGTCTCCAGGCGGCGCTCAGGCTAGCGCGGCGCGGACTCGGATCGGGCGCGCCGCGCCCGGCTGGTGTCCTGGGTCGGGCCGATAGCGGCGGTGCGGGCCGTGCGTACGTGTGAGTCCCCGCCGGGCCGCGGGCGCCGGCACTCAGCTCGGACATAGCTACATAAGCCAGTGCGCCGCGGACCCGAGGTTCGCCGGCGCCGCCGACGCGCCCGCCAGAAGGCTTGCCGCGGGTAGCGTCCGTGCCCGCGTTGATCCTGCCGGGACCCGGCGGGCAGCCGAAGGAGACCAGATGCGCGACAACATCCAGCCGGCCCGGCTGACCCGCAGGCGGCGGGCGCGCCCGCTCGCGCTCGCGCTGCTGAGCGTGATCCTGGTGGCGGGATGCACGGGGGGCTCGGGCAGCTCGGCCGCGGCAAAGGCGAGCGGCTCGGCCACCCCGGCGTCGAATGCGGCTACCAACTGCTTTGCCCCGCCGGCGGCCTGCTTTACCCCGGACCAGTTCCGCGTCGCGTACGGCATCCAGCCCTTGCTGGCGCGGGGGATCGACGGCCGGGGCGAGACGGTGACGGTCCTCGAAACCGCCGTATCCAACCTCCTGGGGCGCCCGGGCCCGTCCGCCCGCGCCCTGGCGAGCCCGTCCGCTGGCGGCACGATCAGGGTTACCGGCCCGCAGGGGGTCCCGGGTACCACCGATATCCGGCAGGATATGTCGAAATTCGACAGCCTGTTCCGGCTGCCAGCCGCGCGGATCGAGGTCGTGAACAGCCTCGCCCACACGGCCTCGCCCTGGCTGGCCGCTAGCGGGGGGGCCGATGGCGGGAACGGGGTGGCGAGTGGCGGCGAGGTCGGAGACCTCGAGGAGCTGCACATGGTCGCCCCCGGCGCGACCCTCCGGGTGGTCCTGATGCCTGGCTACGTCCTGGGCAGCGCCAAGGACGCGACGGCGGGCATCCTCGCCGGGTTGCGGCTCGCCGTCGCCGACACCGACGTTGTTTCGGTCAGCTGGGATCTTGGGGAACACTTCTTCACCAAGGCTCAGGCGGCCGAGATGAATTCGATCCTGGCGGGAGCGGCCGCTCACCACGTCACGGTCGTCGCCAGCTCGGGCGACACCGGCCCGTTCAGCGACATGCAGGAGTTCGGGCTCCCGACGACCTCGGTCAAGGAGGTCAGCCTTCCGGCCGCCGATCCGCTCGTGCTGGCGGTCGGCGGCACCACGCTCACCGCGAATCCCGTCAGCGGCGCCTACATCGGCGAGACCGTCTGGAACACCTCGGCCGCCTTCACCCAGCCCGGCTCGGCGTCGGGGGGCGGCTTCAGCCATCTGTTCGCCCGGCCCTCCTACCAAGATGGCGTCCCCGGCATCGGAGCGATGAGGGGCGTGCCCGACGTGGCCGGTGATGCCGACCCGGCGTACGGCGCCCCGGTTGTCCTTGCCGCCGGTGGCACGCCCTACATCATCCCGGCCGCCGGCACCGAGGCCGCCACGCCGCTGTGGGGGGGACTGATCGCGCTGGCCGACCAGTACGCCCATCACGACCTTGGCTTCGTCAACCCCGCCATCTACCGCATCGCCCGCAGTTCCAGCTACCACAACGCGTTTCACGACATTACTACCGGTAACAACATCATGACAATGCCGTATCCGGTCGGCACGGCCGGTTGGAAGGCCACTCCGGGATGGGACCCGGCGACGGGCTGGGGAAGCCCGAACGCGCAGGTGCTCGTCCCCCTGCTGGCCGGTTAAGGATGGGAATGAGCTCCGGCCAGGCACACGTGGCGTACGACACGGACAACGCCGCGCCGCCGCCACAGGTCATGGTGGCGGTGGACGATATCCGCCGGACGTTCGGCAGCGGGCATTTGGCCGTTCATGCCCTGCGCGGGGTCTCGCTCACGGTAGACCGCGGTCACCTCGTCGCGTTGCGCGGGCGATCCGGCTCGGGCAAGACCACACTGCTGAACATCATCGGCGGCCTGGATGACCCGACGTCCGGCCGGGTGTGGGTGGACGGCCGCGAGGTGAACCGGATGACCGAGCGGCAGCGGCTGGCGCTGCGGCGGGACACGGTCGCCTTCATCTTCCAGTCCTTCGGGCTCGTGCCGATGCTGTCCGCGGCGGAGAACGTCGGGATCCCGCTGCGCATCGAGGGCGTGGCGCCCAGCGAGCGCCGGGAGCGGGTGGCGGCCATGCTGGCGCTGACCGGGATGGCCGATCACGCCGCGCACCGCCCCGGCGAGCTTTCCGGTGGCCAGCAGCAGCGGGTGGCCATCGCCCGCGCGCTGGCCGGCCGGCCGGGCCTGCTGATCGCGGACGAGCCGACCAGCCAGCTCGACCTGGAGACCGGCCGGCAGATCATGGAGCTGCTGCTGAGCCTGGTGCGTTCGGAGGGAATCACCGCCCTGGTCGCCACCCACGACGAGGCGCTGATCGACCTGGCCGACAAGGTCATGGTGCTGGAGGATGGATCCGTCACCAGCACCGCCCCGGGTGGGTAGGGGATGCCTGTGCGTGGGCTGGGAGTATCCTTCCTCTTCCGCCGGGCCAGGTCCTCGTGGTTGCTGCTGGCCTGCGTGGCGGTCACGGTCCTGCTCGCCACCGGGCTCGCGGCCGTGCTGTGGACCTTCGCGGCCGCGGCGGCCCCGGCCGGTGCGCTGAACAGCCTGGCGGACCCCCAGGGCCGGGTGATCGGATTCAGCGGCACGGTCGACGCCGGCCAGGCCGCCGCCGACTCGCAGGCGATCCGCGCCGCGCTGCGCAAGGCGTGGCCGGGGATCGGTTTCCAGCTGGATGGCGCGCTGTGGGCGAACCCGGTCCAGCTCTCATCGGTGACCACGAGCACGACCAACCCGGAGCCCTTCGCGGACACCTCTACGGCCATCACGCAGATCCAGCCCGCGTCGGTGGAAGGGATCAGCGCCCATGCGACGCTGACCGCAGGAAAGTGGCCAGGTCCGCCCCGGCGCGGCGGCCTGGTGCCTGTGGCGCTGCCGGCCGACGTGGCCAGCGAGCTGCACCTGACGGTGGGCTCCGTGCTGAAGGGCACCACCCAGCCCGCGGGGACGCCGACCTCGCTGCAGGTCACCGGCCTGTTCCGGCCCAACGACCCGGCGTCGACGTACTGGGCACTGGACCTGCTGCCCCTCTCGGGGAGCAGCACCGAGGG